>JACZYK010000294.1 GCA_022571135.1 Bacteroidota bacterium | reverse complement strand
TCACCGATCTCGTCGAGAAAAATCGTACCGTGATCGGCCAGTTCGAAGCGTCCGATCCGACGAGCGTGCGCTCCCGTGAAGGCTCCTTTCTCGTGGCCGAAGAGTTCGCTTTCGATGAGTTTATCCGGTAGCGCGGCACAATTCACCTTGACCAAAGGCCGCTCCCGTCGTTCACTCAGATCATGAACGGCTCTGGCGATGAGCTCTTTACCGGTACCGCTCTCACCGAGGATCAGCACGGTTGTCCCTGTCACAGCGACCCGTTCCACTTTCCGCAGCATTTGCCTGAGCGCCTTACTCTGACCGATGATCTCACCGAAGTTGTGCTGCAGGTTGATTTCTTCTTGCAGATAGACGTTCTCTGCATGCAATCGACTTGTTAATTGTTCGACGTCGGCCAGCGCCAGCCGGAGCTTCTCCTCCGTCAGCTTCAACTCGGTGATTTCGAGGCCGTAGCCAATGACGTGCGTGACCTCGCCCGCCGCGTCGAGCACTGGGCTAAACGTTCGCAAATAATAGAGCTGGCGCCCTTCTCGATCCACGATGGGCTCTTCGAAGGAAACGATGCTTTTCTCTTTGACGCACTGCAGAATGGTCTGATGCCGCTTCTGCATAAACAACGTCGGGAGACCTCTCTTGCGGCAATAGTCATAGTGCGTTTTGCCGATGACCCATGCTCGCATGGAGCTGTCGTGGATGCCGGACGGCGTATTAAAGAGGAACCGTCCTTCCCGATCGAAAACTCCGATTTCTGCGGGGATGTTCTCGAGTAACCGGCGGTACTGCTCCAACTCGCCGATCAAATCGTTATCTGCCTTTGGTTTGTCACTCACCGTATCCAGCCTGCGTGATTGCTCCGGTAGCGCCTGTTGCGAGCGAAGAAACGCCCTGACCCGCAATCGTAGAATCTATGACGCCGTCAGCCTTCACCGCAACCCCAGCGGACGTCGGCATCACGATGCGAGTCTCTTCGCCCGATTCTCGGCAAAGCCTTCAATCCAGGAGTTCATCTGTCAGCGTATGCGGTATGGGGAAGCGACATCGCGAATTCGCGATTCAACTGCTCCGCACCCACGGCAATCGCAGCGCGAGACCCGTCCGTCATATCGCGTAATTTGAATACGTGGCGAGAGGAATGGGGACCGTTCGTCGGAAGTCGAACCATTTTATTAACGACGCTTTCGCGAACACTAGTCTTCAATGGCGATTAGTAGGCTGCGTATATCGATCGGCGCGCTGACCGGGTTAGGGCAACCTTCCGAAAGGACTTCCCGGATGATCTTCGGCCGGGAAAGGATATTTTGCTTTTCAGCGAAGCTATTCGCCCCGCTTTCGAGAGCGAGCCCTGTAGAAGATCCCCAGCGTGCTGTACGGGGTACTCGCGTCGCTTTATTGCATGGGCCTCATCGGCGCCCCGCTCTCCAGGATGGTGCGCATGTGGCTCGTGGTCGCCATCGTCGTCGTTCTGATTATTTCGGTCAGAACACTCTCCCATCCGTGGCGCGGTATCATACTGACTGGCGTCGTCGTCGCGCTCGTCTGAGGATCGATCGCCACCGTGATTGCCGTCTATAAAGAACCCGCCGGATCCAGACAGGCGGCCATCTCCAGACAGGCGGCCGTATCCGAAGTGCCACTAATGCCTGGCCGACCTAACCCGCGCATTTGAACGCATACATAGTAGCTGAAGAAGCCAGACTCCGGCATTATCCGAAGCCCGGGTGAAGGCTTTTCTCCCGTCAAGATTTTTCTGTTGAACTCCCGGCGAATCACCCATGTAGATTCGATTAAAACTGTGTAAATCTATACAATACTGCACAGTTGATGGTTCAGGCGTACGTAGTTTAGATTCAAGTTTGAAGGAGTCATCCCATGCGCATCAACGTAGACCTCGACCTCATCCGGAAGTACGATCGACCGGGTCCCCGGTACACCAGCTATCCCACGGCTCCTCACTTTGCTGATGATTTTCTACTCGTTGATTGGGAGGCCCACATCTCGAACAACAATCGAACAGGCGAGCGGCCGTTGTCGCTCTACTTCCATGTCCCGTTCTGCGACACGCTCTGCTGGTTCTGTGGATGTACGATGCTCATCTCCCGCCAGCAAGGCCCTATCGATCAGTATGTCGATTACCTCTTCCGCGAAATCGATCTGTACGCGAGTCGTCTCCATCCGGACCGCGAAGTCGTGCAGATTCACTTCGGAGGCGGAACGCCGACGCACATGACGCCCGATCAGATTCGCCTTGTCGGTGATCGTCTTCGCTCAACCTTCCGCATCGCCGATGACGCCGAAATCAGCATCGAGATGGACCCTCGCGGACTTAGCCGCGAGCACATCGGTGCCCTGGCAGAGGCCGGATTCAATCGCGCCTCGCTGGGCGTCCAGGATTTCGATCTGAAAGTCCAGCAGGCGGTCAACCGCGTTCACGACGAGGCGCTTGTCTCGGACGTCCTCGAAGGAATTCGGGAAGCGGGTTTCAAGTCGCTCAATCTTGATCTCATCTACGGTCTGCCGCATCAAACAGTCGCCTCTTTCGAAAACACGATTCAGATCATCCTGGGATTCGAACCCGACAGGCTGGCTGTATTCAGCTACGCCCACGTTCCCTGGATGAAGCCACACCAGAAACTGATCGGGGAAGAAGACCTGCCCGCGCCCGAAGAGAAGATGGGCATGCTCAAGATGACCATCGAGACGCTTACGCGAAGCGGCTACGAGTACATCGGTATGGATCATTTCGCGCGCGAGGATGATGAACTGACCTTTGCCCAGCGATCGGGTACGCTGCAACGCAACTTCCAGGGGTACTCCACGCGCGCCGGAACCGATATCTATGCGATGGGCATGTCCTCGATCAGCCAGCTGCCCTTCTGCTACGCCCAGCACGCGAAGGAGCTTCCTTCCTACTACGAGGCCATAGACGCCCAGCGTCTTCCCGTCGTCAAGGGAATCGCCCTCACGGAGGAAGACGTGCTCCGCCGCGACGTCATCATGCGGCTGATGTGCGACATGGCTCTCGATTACGAGGCTATGTCGAATCGGCTCGGTATTGATTTCCAGTCTGAGTTTTCTGATGAGCTGGCTCAAATGTCCCCCTTTGAGGAGGAT
>JACZYK010000033.1 GCA_022571135.1 Bacteroidota bacterium | reverse complement strand
CCAGGCAATCCATGAAAACCTGTTCGTTGCTGCGTCTCTTGATAGTGGCGAATATCCCGAGCGCCTTGTCTGCGGTCTGCCGGATGGAGCGAAGTTTCTTACCGAGTCGGGTCATATTGGAGTTTGGATGCTATGGTGTTCATGTCCTTGTCTCCCCGGCCCGAGCAGTTGACCACGATGATCTCCTCCTTTTTCATCTCCCGAACCACGTCGGGCAGCCGGGCGATGGCATGCGCGGTTTCGAGAGCGGGAATGATCCCTTCAGATTGCGCCAGCAGGCGAACGCCTTCCAATGCTTCGGTGTCCGAAGCGGTAAGATAGGAGACGCGGCCGATGTCCTTGAGGTAGGCGTGTTCCGGGCCTACTCCGGGATAGTCCAGCCCGGCCGATATCGAGTGAGCCTGTTCGACCTGCCCCTCCGAATTCTGTAGGAGATAGCTCATCGTCCCGTGCAGCACGCCGGGTGTTCCGAGCGTGAGAGTAGCTGCGTGTTTTCCGGAGAGACCCTCGCCCGAGGCCTCGACGCCGATGCAGCGCACATTCGGATTGTCCAGGAAGGGGTAGAAGAGCCCGATTGCGTTGGAGCCGCCCCCCACGCAGGCCAACAATACGTCGGGTGCGGAGCGATTCTCGATCTCCCGGAGTTGGGTTTCGACTTCACGTCCTATAACGGACTGAAAATCTCTTACAATCGTGGGATACGGGTGGGGTCCGACGACGGATCCGATGATATAGAAGGTGTCGCGTACGTTCGTTACCCAATCCCGGATGGCCTCGTTGGTAGCGTCCTTCAACGTCCGGCTGCCGCTCGTGGCGGGCCTCACTTCGGCTCCGAGAAGTCGCATTCGATGGACGTTGAGACGCTGCCGTTCGATGTCCTCCGAACCCATATAGACGATGCAGTCCAGCCCGAAACGGGCGCAGACGGTCGCCGTGGCCACCCCGTGCTGGCCGGCGCCTGTTTCGGCAATGATGCGTCGCTTACCCATGCGGCGCGCCAGCAGAATCTGGCCGATCGTATTGTTGATCTTGTGCGATCCCGTATGACAGAGATCTTCTCGTTTGAGATAAATCCTGGCCCCTCCCAGCGACCCGGAGAGCCGCCGGGCAAACGTAAGGGCTGTCGGTCTGCCGGCGTACGATTTCAGCAGTGCGTCCAACTCGGCCGTAAACTGTGCATCCCGCATCGCCTCCGAATAGGTTGCGGCGAGTTCCTTGAGCGCCGGCATCAGGATTTCGGGTACGAAGGCCCCTCCGTAAACGCCGAAGTGGCCGCTTTCGTCGGGGACGGCGTATCCTCGTTCCGAGCCGTTGCGATCTGGTGTTACGCTTTGCTTCATGCTGAATCGTTCGATTGGGCCGCCGCATCGAGGACTTCGAACAGAGCGTCAATCTTCTCAAAACTTTTTCGCCCCGGTTCTTCTTCGAGACCGCTCGAAATGTCCATTCCTTCCGGACGAACGAGCCTGAGGGCATCGGCCGCGTTTTCGGGCGTTATCCCGCCCGAGAGAAAGATCGGAAACTGTTCTGCCAGTGCAGCCGCAAGTTCCCAGTCGATGAGGGTTCCGGTGCCGCCGAAAGCTATGGCGGAATGGGCGTCCAGCAAAAAATAATCAACCGCTTCCGTATACGGGAGCATTATCGAGCGCACGTCTTCGAAGCCGCTGCCGGCCTGGATGCGAATCGCCTTGAATACCGGTTTTTCAACTGCCCGGCACGTTTCAGGCGTTTCGTCGCCGTGCAACTGTACCATATCGAATCCCGCGTTTTCCGCCGTTCGATTGATCTCGTCCGCATTCCGGTTGACAAACACGCCCACGCTTACTGGCCCGGACACCCACTCGATGATTTCCTTCGCCGAATTCTCTTCGACGAAGCGGGGACTGGATTCATACAGGATGAATCCCAGGTGGGTAGCTCCTGCTGCCGCTGCATACCGGGCGTCGGCAAGGTTCGTAATACCGCAGATTTTGATGTCCATAGGGCGATCTCGGCTAAGGCTTGCTGGCGCGCTCCAGAATCGACTCGCATTCCCGTCGCATCCGCCGGAGTACTTCTCCCGGATCAGGTCCGAGCATGAACGTTTCCCCGATCAGAACAGCATCGATTCCGGCCTCCCGGACGGAAGCCAGATCCCGGGCCGTTTTCATACCGCTCTCCGCTACCCGGACTATGCGGTCCGGCACATGGGAGAGAACATACGGAGCGTGATTCAGATCGACCTCAAACGAGTGCAGATCTCGGTTGTTCACACCCAGGGTCTCGACGAGGTCGAGATCAATTCGATCCAGTTCGTGGATATCGTACACCTCGACGAGCGCCGATAGCTGCAGTTCGTGACTGGCATGCAGCAGTTCGGCGATCTGGTTACGCTCGAGTACCGTGGCGATCAGGAGGACGGCGTCGGCCCCATAGGCCCTCGCTTCAACGAGCTGGAATGGATCGATAATGAAATCCTTTCTCAGAACCGGGATCGAAACGGCCTGCCTGGCCGTCTCCATGTCCGAGAGGCTTCCCATGAAGTACACGGGCTCCGTGAGGACCGAGAGTGCATCGGCTCCCGCGTCATCGTACGACTCGGCGATACCGCGAGGATCAAATTCGGAGCGGATGACACCGCGTGAAGGAGACGCCTGCTTGATTTCGGCAATTATGGATAGTCGATCGCGGCGCAGCCTCGGCGCCAGGTCGATTCGCGGAGAGCCAAAGAGTGGACGGTCTTCGAGGTCGCGAAGGCTCGTCTCCCGCTTGCGCTCGACGAGCCGTTCCGCGGTCTCGGCAACCAGCGTATCGAGGATGCTCTTACCCATGTTCTATTCGGCTGGGGCTTCGTGAGAAGCGTCGATGAGCCGCTCCAGGCGATCCATAGCGGCACCGGAAACAATACTCTCTACTGCCGCCGCGATGCCCTCGACGACGGTAGAGACCTTTCCTGCGGCGTACAGAGCGAATCCGGAGTTGAGCGTGACGATGTCTCGGGGCGCTCCCGTCTTGGCGCCGAGTACGTCCCTTACGATCTGCGCATTGGCGGCGGCATCACCCCCGATCACGGACTCAAGAGGGGCCGGAGTCATGCCGTAATCGAACGGGCTGATGGACGTTTTCCTGGTCGCTTCGTAGCCCGGAAACCGGGTAAAAACAGTCGTAGGACCGCTGAGGGATATTTCGTCGAGCCCATCGTGTGCGTGCACTGCGATGACGTGCGTGGCGCCGAGCGTTACCAGGATCTCGGCCATCGCTTCGGCTACATCTTCACTGAAGGCTCCGATCAGATAACGCCGTACGCCTGCAGGATTACACATCGGGCCCAGAATATTGAAGCAGGTTCTGACACCGAGGCCCTTGCGGACCGGCATGACATGCTTCAGGGCCGGGTGAAAAAGCGGAGCGAAGATGAACGCCATTCCGGTTTGGCGAAGGCAATACTCCACACCCGCCTTCCCCAGGTTCGTCTGTACGCCCAATTTTTCCAGACAATCCGAGGATCCGGATCTGGATGAGACCGACTTGTTTCCGTGTTTGGCTACGATCACGCCGGCGCCGGCGCATACGAACGCACAGGCCGTCGAAATATTGAACGTGCCGCTTCGATCACCGCCGGTGCCGACTATATCGAGGGCCTCTTCCGTCGGCAGCGAAACCGGTACCGCATGCTCGCGCATGGCGTGCGTGAGTCCCACCAATTCATCGATCGTCTCCCCGCGCGACCTCAGACCGAGAAGAAACCCCGCGATCTCTACGGACGATGCAGTCCCTTCCAGCAGGATGTTCATGGCCCGTTCGGCATCGGCGCGTGAGAGCGTTCGGCCTTCGGCGATGGAGGTCAGAATCGAATGCATGGCATATCCGGGGGCGGTTGATAATTCTTTACGGGTTAAACCGGGAAAGTCAGGAGGCGACGATTGGCAGACTTGCCATCCAGTTGGCGATCAGGTCTGGACCGACCCTCGTCAGAAGACTCTCGGGATGGAACTGGATTCCCTCCACGGGCCGATCCCTGTGCCGGAGGCCCATTATCACGCCGTCGATCGTTGAAGCTGAGACCTGAAGGCATTCGGGGAGGCCTTTCTCCGATACCACGAGGGAATGGTACCGGGTTGCCGTGAAGCGCTGCGGAATGTCCCGGAAAACCGTGAGACCGTCGTGCTGAATCTCGCTCGTTTTTCCGTGCATGAGGGTTGGGGCGTAGGTGACCGTCCCCCCGAATACTTCTCCGATCGCCTGGTGGCCCAGGCAGACTCCGAGAATCGGGATTCGATCGGACAGCGTTTCGATCATCTCACACGTAACACCCGCCTCGGCGGGACGGCCCGGCCCCGGAGATATCAGAATGCCGTCGGGCTTCATCTCGGCGATGTCCTCGACCGAAAGATCGTCGTTACGACGAACGATCAGATCATCCGTCCCCCTGGCTATGAGATGGACCAGATTGTAGGTGAAGGAGTCGTAATTATCTATTATCAGTATCATGCTCACGAGTGGGTTGTAATGAGACCCGTGGCAGACCGGATTTTCTCCATGTACACGCGCGCACGCGCGCGTCCTCGTTTTCCCCCGTCGCGGAGCACGTCCAGCACATAGTCCGGTCGCTTTTCGAGGTCCCGACGCCGATCTCTCGCCCCGGCGAAGTAAGCGTCGATGAGACCGAGAAGTTCTTTCTTGGCCTGTCCGTATCCGTAACCTCCTTCGCGATACGCAGCGGCAATCCGCCTGACGAGTTCCTCACTGCCGAAGAGCCTTATAAGCGCAAAAACATTGCAGGAATCCGGGTCTTTGGGCTCCTTTATGGGCGTCGAGTCGGTCACAATACTCATCACCTTCTTCTTCAGAACCTCGCCCTCGTCGAAAATGCCGATCGTGTTGTCGTAGCTCTTGGACATCTTCCGCCCGTCGATCCCGGGAACAACGGCCACACGATCCAGGATGTAGGGCTCGGGAACGGGTAGAACAGGGGGGTTCTGTGGATAGCGGTCATTGAATTTCTGCGCCAGATTCCGGCAGATTTCGATGTTCTGTTTCTGGTCCGCACCCACGGGCACAAGTGTTCCTCCGTAGATCAGGATGTCGGCCGCCTGAAGGATCGGATAGTTGAACAAACCGGCGTTTGCCGATAAACCCTGGGCAACCTTCTCTTTGAATGCAACGCTCTTTTCGAGTTGGGAGACCGGCGTCAGCGTGAAAAAGATCCAGGCCAGCTCGGTGACCTCGGGCACATCGCTCTGCAGAAACAGGTTCGCTTTTTCGGGATCGAATCCCAGCGCCAGATAGTCCAGCGCAACCTCGACAGAGTATCGGCGAAGTGCCTCCGCATCCTGAAGCGTAGTGAGGGCGTGATAATTGACGATGAAAAAATAGGCCTCGTGGCGATCGTGAAAGTCGATGTGCTGGCGTATGGCTCCGAAGTAGTTACCCATATGCAGCGTCCCCGAGGGCTGAATTCCGGAGACTACGACGGGATTTTTATTAGAGACCGTATGTGACTTGGCAGCCATGGTGATCAATTCTGCGATGGGCAAACGGGCAGTGCTGCAGCCCGATCGTCACGATAGGTTTCGGAGGATTTCCATCCGGGCTTCCGAATTGGAGGCGAACGCTCCCAGGACGGCTCGCGAGCGCATCTGATGTTCGACCGCCTTTTCGTCTTTCAAACGGCTTGAGAAAGCCGCCTCGAGTTCCAGTACGCCCCTCCAACCGTTTTTATCGGGTGAAATACTGCCCGGTTCGATGTCTGTGCCCGAATACGAGACGACTCCACAACTGTGGACCGTCTCGCTGAGTTTTCCGATGTCTGCACGTAGACGGTTCATGGCGCGCTCGAGCGCACCGGTGTGATCTCCGGACGGGAGGGTGTCGATTGCGTGGTCGTATGCATGCATCAGCTCGATGAGCGAACGGATGAGCGTGTTGAAGCGCGAGGCGGTCTCTGCGCGCGAGATCGTCTTTCCCGCCCAGCCCTTTCTGAGAACGAGATCCTTGATTCTCATTTAATACTCGTGTCCTCGGTTGACTATCATAAAGTGAAAAGTAAGAAGATTGCCGCTCCACCGGCGTGAATCTGTCACATAATTGCAATGCGCACGCGGCATTCATAGAAGCTCCCGGCCAGCCATCTGGATTGCCGTTTGCAGGGCCCTGGCTTTGTTGACGGTCTCCTCGAACTCCCGAGCCGGATCGCTGTCGGCGACGATGCCGGCGCCGGCCTGGACGTAGATCGTTCCGTTACGGACGAGCATCGTTCGGATGGTGATGCACGTGTCGAGATCGCCGGAGAAATTGATGTAACCGACTGCCCCGGCGTATGCTCCCCGGCGTGTCGGCTCGAGTTCGTCGATGATCTCCATGGCGCGCACCTTCGGTGCTCCGCTGACGGTGCCCGCCGGAAAACAGGCGGCCAGAACATCCATGCTGCTCGATGTTTCTTCGACTTCTCCGGACACTGATGACACGATATGCATCACATGCGAGTACCTCTCTACATACGCATAGCGATCCACCGAGACGCTGCCGTAGCGACACACGCGTCCGAGATCGTTTCGTCCGAGATCTACGAGCATCAGGTGTTCCGCCCGCTCTTTCGGATCCGCCAGGAGGTCTCTTTCATACTGCTCGTCGGCCGCTTGCGTCGATCCGCGCGGGCGCGTGCCGGCAATGGGCAGTACCTCTGCCATGGAGCCCTCGACGCGGACGAGAACCTCCGGTGAAGACCCCACGAGGGTGAACTCCGGAAAATCGAGGAAGAAGAGATAGGGAGAAGGATTGACCTGTCTGAGAGCTCGGTACAGGTTGAACGGATCTCCCTCGAACTGTATTTCGAATCGCTGTGAGAGAACTACCTGAAATATATCTCCTTCCCTTATGTACGTTTTGGACCGCCGAACAGCGTCTTCAAATCGCTCCCGCTCGACGTTCGACGATATTTCTCCCGTCAGGATGATTGGATCGGGTCTGGGGAGGGAGTTCGCCGACAGATCCTTTTCGATCCCCTCAATTTTTTTGGTGGCTCGCGCATAGGCCGGCTCCAGGTCCGTGTCGGGGTCCACAAAAACGGAACTCATCAGTACCAACTGGTGCTTCACATGGTCGAATGCGGCCACCGTGTCATAGAACGCCCACAAACCGTCCGGAACTCCCATATCGTCCGGAGGAGCCCCCGGCAGTTTCTCCAGGACTCTGACGGCATCATAGGCCAGGTATCCGACCGCTCCACAGGAGAATCGTGGAAGCCCCTGAACAGCCACCTCGTGATACGCCGCGATTTCATCCCGCAGTACCTCGAAGATGGTTCGATCTTCCACCCGCTCCTGTCCATTTGCCTCCCGAACCGTGACGGATCGTCCGTTCGCCGTGAGGACCCGGTAGGGATTGCGTCCGATGAACGAATATCGAGCGAGCTTTTCGCCGCCCTCCACGCTTTCCAGCAGAAAAGCATATGTAGACCTGTTTCTGAGCAGAAGGAACGCCGATACGGGAGTCAACAGATCGGCGCTCAACCGCTTAAAGACCGGGATAACGATTTGGCTGTGCCCGGATTCGCGATGTCGGTCGACAAGGTCCTTGAATTCATGGAATCCGTTCAAGACAGTATTAAGGCCTGTAAACGGGCCACTCTGTGTTGTTCGTCGTTCATTTGATTTCACTAAAAGTCTCTCATCACGCCTTGATTCGCCCGTTTACAGGCGGCTACGGGGCGCTTTCAGGTAGCGTTAACAGGCCCTAAAAAAGCCCGCTACCTACAGGTAACGGGCCGCATCGATCGCTAAACCTTGTTGAGTGAGATCCTGGCAGATTTATACGGCCCGCGTGGAGGAAGAGCACCACCACCACGAAATACTACGATGGGTCATATGCAGATGGCCGGACATATCGGCCTGAAAGATAACCTGCGATGACCGATTCCGCAATGGACGAGTGACGAGCGGCGCGCTCCAGATCGAGACCTGCTGCGTGGGGGCGGAAGGTCTCCGTAAATCTAAGAAGCAGGAAGTACGCAGGCCCGGATCAAAAAGCACCCTGACCGGGTACGAACGCAGCAATACCGGCCTCCGGTACGGGGCTCCCACTCGCCAGAACACGAGGTTGATCATGTTTATGCTACGTAGCCGAACCGCCGTGCTTGTCGTACTCAGCGTCGGTGCGATTTCAGGATACGGATTTCCTCTCGGCACCGGAAGTGCCGGCGATAGCATCGAGATTCTGCCCACAGCCGAGTGCGGATTCTCTTCTGAGATTCCTGCGGTTGAGGATTTCGAGAGCCTGATCAACTTTTCCGATCCTTATCTCGGCAATTATGACGCGCCGGTCACCGTGATCGAATTCTTCGATCCGAACTGCTCGCATTGCAAGGCTTTGCATCCGATCATGAAGCTGATGGCCGTTCAGTTTTCCGAAGACGCCCGCTTTTTCGTGATTCCCTTTGTCATTTGGGACTACTCGATTCCCCAGGTCGAGGCGATGTATTACGCCGCGCAGGAAGGCAAATACTATGATATGCTCGACAAGCAATTTGAAAGGCAGCATGCCGGTGGGTTGACCGAGGCGGAGGTCCGGGAGATCGCCACCGAACTCGAAATGGATGCGGACAAGCTCATCTCACGGGTTAATCGCGGCATGTACACCGAACAGCTGCTCAGCCGGAAAGAGGAAATATCGAATCTGGGAGTCACGGGTACGCCGACCATTTTGATAAACGGTCGTTTCCTCAACGGAAACTCGAAGACCACGGACTGCCTGACCCGGCTCATCGAAGAGGAAATCGCCGCACAAGCCGATTAACCGGCGTCCTGGCGAAGAGGCCACTCGATCCCGGTAAATTCAGGTCGGGATTTAAACGAGATCTTAAAGGGGCGGGGTGTTTTTGCGCCGACATCCTTCGTAATTTTCAACACCCCACTTTTACAGTCGATGTGGTTTTCGCATCGCGGGGTCGTTCGCGGGACCGTCCGGGTCGGCGTCCGTCTCAATCCTTTCTTTCGAAAACCCGTATCGATATGACGCCCGCTGTCTCTTCCGCTGCTCGGATCGACGATATCGAGCTGGCCGGCCGTTGCATCAATACCCTTCGATTCCTGGCCGTAGACGCAGTTCAGAGGGCCAACTCGGGACATCCCGGACTACCGATGGGGGCGGCCGCAATGGCCTACGTGGTGTGGCGCCTTCACATGAAGCATGATCCGAACGATCCCTCGTGGTCCAACCGGGACCGTTTCGTTCTGTCTGCCGGACACGGATCCATGCTGCTCTACGGATTATTACACCTGGCCGGGTACCCGATGAGGCTGGACGATATCAGGGACTTTCGCCAGTGGGACAGCCTTACACCGGGTCACCCGGAGTTCGGACACACCCCAGGCGTCGAGACGACAACGGGGCCGCTGGGACAGGGATTTGCAAACGGCGTCGGTATGGCGATTGCCGAACGATTTCTCTCTGCGAAATTCAACCGACCGGAATTCGATGTCGTAGACCATTTCACCTTCGCGATCGTGTCCGACGGGGACCTCATGGAAGGCCTTTCCCATGAAGCAGCTTCTCTGGCCGGGCATCTCGGCCTGGGAAAACTCATCTATCTTTACGACGACAACAAGATTACGATCGACGGGAGTACCGAGCGCACCTTTACCGAAGACGTACACGGCCGCTTTGAAGCGTACGGCTGGCAGGTTATTCGGGTTGATGACGGAAATGACGTTTTCGCCATCGACGAGGCGATCCTGGAGGCCGAATCGGATCCGGACCGGCCGACCCTGATCATGGTTCGGACGAATATCGGCTACGGGAGTCCGAACAAGCAGGACACGGCGGCTGCTCACGGGTCCCCACTCGGAGACGAGGAGATCCGTCTGACAAAGCGAGCCCTCGGATGGCCCGAACAGCCGGCTTTTCTGGTTCCCGAAGACGTGAAATCGCATATGAATGAGATTGCTGTTCAGGGTGCGGCATCGAGGCGTGAGTGGAGTTCGATGATGGATCGCTATCGGTCCCTGTTTCCTGATCCGGCCCGCGAGTGGGACCTGTGGACCGCCGGCAAGCTTCCGGAAGGCTGGGATCGGAATATGCCTGTCTTCGAAGCCGGAAGTGCCATTGCGACCCGCGCGGCGAGCGGCAAAGCGATAAACAGCGTCGCCGAAGCGATATCCAATCTGATAGGCGGATCCGCCGACCTGGCCGGATCGAACAACACGATTATCGCAGGCAGAGACGATTTCCAGAGAGATTCGCCCCATGGATCCAATTTCTATTTCGGCTTACGTGAACATGCCATGGCGTCGATTTGCAACGGCATGGCTCTCCACGGAGGGATCCGACCCTACTGTGCTACTTTTCTCGTGTTCAGCGACTATATGCGCGCCGCGCTCCGCCTTAGTGCGCTCATGGGCCTGCCCGTAACCTACGTTTTCACCCACGACTCGATCGGACTCGGTCAAGACGGCCCGACCCACCAGCCGATCGAACACGTCATGTCGCTACGGGCCATCCCCAATGCGACCCTGATTCGACCCGCCGACGGAAACGAGACGGTCGAAGCATGGAAAATCGCTCTCCAGCGCAAGACGGGACCGGTTATACTCGTGCTATCGCGTCAGAAACTCGCGAACGCGGACCGTCGCGCGTATGGCTCCGCGGAGGGGCTCTCGAAGGGAGCCTATGTTCTGAAGGAATCGGATTCCGAATTGATCATGGTGCTTATCGCTACGGGTAGCGAGGTCCAGCTCGCACTCGATGCGGCGCAGGCCATGGAAGATCGGGGGATCGGCACACGGGTTGTCAGCATGCCCTCGTGGGAATTGTTCGAGGAGCAGCCGGAATCCTACCGTCATTCGGTCATTCCGCCGGACATACCGGCACGCGTTTCGATCGAAGCCGGAGTAACGGCTGGTTGGGAGCGATACGTCGGCGATCTGGGGCGGATGATCGGCATCGATCGATTCGGAGCGTCAGCGCCAGGTTCCGTCCTCTTCGAGAAGTTCGGCTTCACGGTAGACAGGGTAGTCGCAGAGGCCATGTCTCTGTTGGAACACCCTCCCATTCTCTCAGCAGATCCGTGACCGTCATGCAATCTTTCGATCGTCGTCAATTTCTTGAGTCGGCAGCTCTCATCGGGATGTCGACCACGCTATTTCCCGGTGTGTTGTACGCACAGGCCGTCCAGGACGGCGAGTTAACTATCGAAACGATCACCCATGCCGAGCAGATAGCAGGCGTTTCGTTCAGCGACGAACAGAGGGAGATGATGCTCAATCGTCTGAATCGAAACCTCACATCTTACGAGGCTCTGCGGGGTATCGGGCTCGAAAATTCCGTGGCGCCGTCTCAGGTTTTCGATCCCGAGATGGGGCGGAAAGAGGTGCCAAGGCTGGAAAGCCGTCCGGAAATCGAGTGGACACCCACGGACGTTACATTACCCGCTTCGGACGAAGATCTCGCTTTTTCGGGAGTCGCCGCCCTGGCAGGGCTCCTGAAGACACGGAAAGTTCGGTCGGTGGACCTGACGGAGATTTATCTCTCACGGCTCAGGAAATACGACGGCGTACTCGAGGCGGTCGTCACGCTGACGGAAGAGAGAGCTTTCAGGCTGGCCCGGAAAGCGGACGATGAACTGGATGCCGGCCTCTGGCGGGGTCCCCTTCACGGAATTCCCTGGGGGGCTAAAGATTTGCTGGCTGTCTCGGGATATCCGACGACGTGGGGAGCAGAACCATACCGCAACCAGAGAATGGCCGACGACGCGACGGTCGTGAAGCTTCTGGACGAGGCCGGAGCCGTACTCGTGGCCAAACTCACGCTGGGTGCGCTGGCTATGGGAGACGTTTGGTTCGGTGGTAAGACGAAGAATCCCTGGAACCTGGAAGTGGGATCTAGTGGTTCCTCGGCAGGTCCTGGCTCCGCGGTTGCAGCGGGTCTCGTTGCATTTGCTATAGGTTCCGAAACGCTGGGATCGATCGTATCTCCGTCCAACAGAAACGGTGTAACGGGCCTCCGGCCGACGTTCGGCCGCGTCAGCCGAGCGGGAGCGATGACGTTGTCGTGGACGATGGACAAGCTCGGGCCGATGTGCCGGAGCGCAGAGGACTGCGCACTGGTGTTCTCGGCGATCCACGGAAAGGATTATGCCGATCCTACAACACTGACCGCTCCTTTCGAGTGGCCGATCCGCAAATCCCTTAGGCAACTAAGAATCGGTTATCTGCAGGATGCGTTCGAGGAAGACCACGATAACCGGGAAGCGGATCTGTCCTCTCTGGAAGTGCTCCGAAAGCAGGGAGCGGAACTTCTTCCCCTCACGCTGCCGGACGGTCCCGCCGGAGCAATGCTGGTGATGCTGAATGCTGAAGCTGCAGCGGCCTTCGACGACCTGACACGGTCGGGCGGCGTCGATTCTCTGGTTCGACAGGACGCCGGAGCATGGCCGAACTCATTCCGGAGCAGCCGGTTTATTCCCGCGGTGGAGTACATCAACGCCAGCAGGGCGCGGACGCTGCTCATGCAGGATATGCGTGAGCTGATGGGGGAAATCGACGTGTTCGTCTCTCCGACCTTTGGAGGCGGCACCCTGCGGATTACGAACCTGACCGGTCATCCCAGCATTACGGTGCCCAATAACTTTGCGCCTCTTGAAGATGATCCGACTTCGAATCGTCGCGTACCGGCCTCGATCACATTCGTCGGTGGACTCTATAAGGACGCCGAGGCCCTGGCGGTGGCCGCCGCCTTCCAGTCGGGTACCGACTTTCACAGGATGCGTCCCCCGATTGTTTAGACCCTGTTTACAGGCGGCCACGGGACGCTTTCAGGTAGCGAGGTGGTGCGGAGATTCTGCACCATGTATCTTTACGCCGGGCTCCTTCCATTAAAAATACTGAGCGTCGATCGCCATGGACATGTCATTCTATAGAATTCTGCACATCATAGGTATCCTGCTTCTGTTTCAATCGCTGGGTGCGTACCTGTTCAATGCCATGACTGACCGTGCGTCGGGCGACAAATCTGCGTTGAAGATGGTGACCAGATTGCATGGACTGGGCCTGCTCCTGATCGTCATCTCGGGATTCGGCATGCTTGCCAAGCTCCAGTTGTTCTGGCCGCTTCCGGGATGGATCTGGATTATGCTGATTGTCTGGGTCCTTAGCGGTTTATCCGTGTTTCTTGTCAAGAAGAATCCAGCGTCCGCCCGGATGTGGTGGATCCTGACGATCGTATTCGGCGTCGTCACCGTGCTCATGGGCGTGCTGAAACCCTTCTAGAACTGATACTGGATCTGGAGCGTGAGATTTCGCGGCGCACCCAGAAGGGCCGGCCGCTCCAGATAGTAGTACTCGAAAGCATTTTTCAACAGGACCGCAATACGAAAGCGGTCCCAGCGCGCCGCCATCCTGACATCCACGACCCTTGTATCGACGAGGATGTCCGCATCGGCGATGAAAAGGGCAAAATCCGTATCCAGACGTTCAGGCCGGGTGACGAACCGGAAGTCCGCTCCCGCCTCGATCGGACCCCAGACGCGTGCGTCGAGGCTGGAAACGAGTAGGTGCCTCGACCTGAACGCGAGCGGAACCTCCGCCGTCAAGTCATCTGCATCGAGCCACGTATAGCCGATACGGAATGTTATCTCGCGCGCAGGAAGCATCCACTCCAAAGTGGCTTCCATCCCCCGAATACGTGCCCGGGTAAGATTGATGAATTGGAACGCCTGCAGGGTCGGAACGAGTTTGGGCTCGATCAACTCCCAGTAGTCATTCCAGAAAATCGCCACATCCGATCTGAATACACCCAGTCGGTCTGAATTGGTTCGGGTTTTTATGCCGACTTCGTAGCTCCTGCTTCGCTCAGGTCGTAATCCCAGATTGCGAACGATTGGAAAGAACTCCCGATTGTCCGTGAACCGCTCGGCGAAACTCGGGACCCGGTATCCGTCTCCGAAAGCGGCCCGAAATGTTATGGCGTCCGTCAGTGAATAGGCCGCACTGATTTTTGGGCTCAACTTCGTTTCCGTACGCTCGCCGTCAATTCGATAGGCGTCGAATCGTAGCCCCGCAACGATCTGAAGGCCCTCGGATACGGCTTCTTCCCAGTGTCCGAATACGGCTATTTCAGGCTGGCTCCCGAAATCATCGCCGTCTCCGCTTACGAAGAAGTCGTTCCGAGTAGCGTTGGCGTCGCCAGAGACGCCAAACGATAAATTGCGTCCGGTCTCCGGTTCCCAGTCGATCACGGCCTCGCCCCCGTATCGAAATCCGATGCCTCCGTCTTCTACCGAACGCGGCTTGCCCGTCACGTTATCGATCGGTCGAATGATCGCACCGAAGAGACGTCCGCGAACCGTGTAAAAGAGGCGGTCGCTGACCAGATGAGTGAACGAGGGGAGCAGACTGATCTGGTGGTTTAGATTGTCGCTTGTTCCTGTCGGCGGATCGAACGGATCTGTAGGGCCGGATGTGTCGCCGATATCCAGACTTCCGGGATTGAGAGCGTCACGGGCGTCGTTCCAGAACAGGAAATTGTCCTTCTCACGCACCATCAGGCCGATCAGCAAATCCAGGCGGTACTGTGGCTTTGGCTTCCACCCGATCTTACTGTAACCGTGAAATACCCTCTGCTCGTTGAAATTCATGTATCCCTGATCCCTTCGGTAGGAAAAGTTCACCCAGAATCCGAATCGCTCGGAGGTTTTCCGGGCATGCGAGAGGGTAAGTCCGCCGAAAGTCCGCATCCGGTCTGCGCCGTCCCATTTGTCCTTCCAGATTTGATACCGTACGGGTTCATACCCGCCCGCATACACTCGGATCAGAGACTCGGGACGATTCGGGAAATCACGCGTGATGACGTTGATTACACCACCGAGCGCCCCACTGCCGTAGAGCGCCGATCCCGGCCCCTTGAGCACCTCGATGCGCTCGATCTGAGCGAACGGAAGTGTGTCGAACGGCACGCCGTCCGTATCCG
>JACZYK010000293.1 GCA_022571135.1 Bacteroidota bacterium | reverse complement strand
GCAGCCATCAGTAAAATTCTCGTCGTCGCACCACGGCGCACGAACCAGTCCGCTTTCATGTTTGCTCGTGTCATGCGTCGTTGGCCGATGCGTTCAGAAAATCTCTGAGGACGAAATTGAGGATACCGCCGTGTCTGTAGTAATCGACTTCCACGGGGGTGTCCATGCGGCAGGTCACGTCGAACGTGATCGTGGAGCCGTCCTCCCGCGTAGCCGATACGCGCATCGACTGTCCGGGCTTGACGTTGTTGTCAACCGGTATGCTGAACCTCTCCGTACCACTCAGACCGAGCGATTCCGCCGTCTGCCCCGAACCGAACTCGAGGGGCAGTACACCCATTCCGATCAGATTCGACCGGTGGATCCGCTCAAAACTCTCGGCGATCACCGCCTTCACGCCCAGCAGAAGTGTTCCTTTGGCGGCCCAGTCTCTACTCGATCCCATTCCGTAGTCCTTTCCGGCCAGCACAATCAGGGGCGTTTTGTCGGACTGATACTTCATGGATGCATCATAGATGGACATCGTCTCGTTCGCCGGAAAGTATTTGGTGATGCCTCCTTCGGTTCCCGGTATCAGTTGATTCTTGATCCGGATGTTGGCGAACGTTCCACGTATCATGACCTCGTGGTTTCCCCTGCGGGATCCGTACGAATTGAAGTCCAGGTATGTGACGCCGTTCTCGATGAGATAGCGGGCTGCAGGGCTGTCCGGGGCGATTGCGCCTGCCGGTGAAATGTGATCCGTGGTCGTTGAATCTCCGACCATGACGAGTACCCGCGCGTTTTCGATGGCGGCTATTCTTGGCGTATCCACCGTCAGATCGAAAAAGAAGGGCGGCTCCTGTACATACGTGGACGTGTCATTCCACGAGTAGATCGAGCCCTCCGGAATCTTGATGGCATTCCAGGTTTCGTTCGAGTCCTCAATGCCGTCATATTCGTCGGCGAACATCTGCGGCGTGACACACTCGTTAACCAGATTTCTGATCTCCTCGCCCGTCGGCCAGATGTCCTGCAAATAAACGTCTGTTCCGTCATCGCCTTTCCCGATGGGATCCCTGGCGAGGTTCAGATTGACCGTACCCGCGAGCGCATAGGCGACGACCAGCGGGGGAGACGCGAGATAATTGGCCTGGACGAGCTGGTGAATCCTGCCTTCGAAATTCCGGTTCCCGGACAGCACACCGGCTACGATCAGATCGCCTTCCCGAATTGCGTTCGCGGTTGATTCGGGAAGGGGTCCAGAGTTGCCGATGCACGTTGTGCACCCGTAACCGACCAGGTTGAATCCCAGAGCGTTCAGGAACGGAGTTAGCCCTGCTGCCTCCAGATAGTCCGTGACGACCTTCGAACCGGGCGCCAGACTGGTCTTTACGTGCGGTTTGACTTTCAATCCGCGCTCAACGGCTTTTTTGGCAACCAGGCCCGCTCCGATCATCACGGTTGGATTACTCGTATTCGTGCAACTCGTGATGGCGGCGATAGCGATATCCCCATGTCTGAGCGTACCGCGATTTCCCGACGCGTCCGTAAACGAGCCCGTTCTTGCGAGAGCTTCTTCTGAGAGTCCATAGCCGTGCGGTCCTGCCGGCATTCTAAGGGAGGCCGCGAATTTCTTTTTCATGTGCGGAAGCACGACGAGGTCCTGCGGCCGCTTCGGCCCGGAGAGACTGGGGACGACCGATCCCAGGTCCAGTTCGAGTACGTCCATGAACTCAGGATCAGGACTATCGTCGGTCCGGAAGAGTTTCTGAAGCTTGGTATACCGCTCAACCGTCTCTATGAGACTGGGATCACGCCCCGTCCGAAGCAGGTAATCGAGGGTCTCCTGATCGTTGGGAAAGAAACCCATCGTAGCTCCGTACTCGGGAGCCATATTGGCGATTGTCGCCCGGTCCGGAACGGTCATGTTGCCGACCCCCGGACCAAAAAACTCTACAAACTTTCCGACGACGCCGTACTCGCGAAGTATCTGCGTGATCGTCAGCACGAGGTCCGTAGCCGTAGCGCCCTCCGGAAGACTGCCCGTGAGTCGGAAACCAACGACCTCGGGCATCAGCATGAAGATGGGTTGGCCGAGCATAACCGCCTCTGCTTCAATACCGCCGACTCCCCAGCCGACGACACCGAGACCGTTGATCATGGGTGTGTGACTGTCGGTACCTACGAGTGAGTCGGGGTAGATAACGGGAATACCGTCGCTCTCGAGTTTGCTCCAGACGCCCCGAGCGATGTATTCAAGATTGACCTGATGACAGATTCCACTGGCCGGCGGTACGACAGAGAAATTATCGAATGCCTGTTCTCCCCACCGCAGAAACTCGTAGCGTTCCCGATTGCGGTGAAACTCCTTTTCCGCATTCGTTTCCAGAGACGAACTGTGACCGAACGAGTCGACCTGTACCGAGTGATCGATTACCAGATGGACCGGAACTCGGGGATTGATCTTGTTCGGGTCTCCACCAAGGCGACCCATGGCCGAGCGCATGGCCGCAAGATCGACGACCGCCGGTACGCCGGTAAAATCCTGAAGCAGGACGCGCGCGGGAAGAAACGGAATTTCGACCCGGGCAGGGGCGGCTGGATCGTACGTCGCAAGGTTCTCGACGTCGGTCTTCGTGACCAGACATTCGTCGCAGTTCCTGAGAGCACACTCCAGAAGGACTTTAATAGAAAACGGCAGGCGGTCGATGCCTGTGTAGCCATGTTCTTTGAGCGTTTCGAGGCTATACAAGTACGCGGGTCCGCTACCGGTATCGAAAGACGTCCGCGCTTTAAAGAAATCCATTGTTATTCTCAGTCGAATGACCGTTCGTGCAATAAGTCCGATCCCGCTATGGCCGTGATCGATCCCATTATGGTTGGGATCAAAAGATACCTATTGAGGCAGAGCTTTGTTCTTGACGAATTCCGGCATAACGTCGAATCGATGTATATTTGATCCCGTCGCCGGAACAGGGCAAAATACTCATCGTTCACGCGGCCGAATTGGGGCTATAGCTCAGATGGTAGAGTGCCTGGATCGCACCCAGGAGGTCAGGGGTTCGAATCCCCTTAGCTCCACACCCCAAAAACGCTCTAGAATAAGCCAATATCGTCGTTTCCGGGGCACTTCTCTTTATCCCCCTCCTTCGCCGCCCCATGCCATTA
>JACZYK010000292.1 GCA_022571135.1 Bacteroidota bacterium | reverse complement strand
GGTTCCAAGGAATGACCGGCATACGGCTTCAATATCGATGCGAGATACGCCGGTAATAGGTCTTCGCTCGATAATCTCCGTATCTGTATCAAATGACGGGGTTGACTCTCCCAGCCGTATGACACCGGTATACGATTTAGATTCCTCGAGGAATTCGTTCATGCGTTTCGTGGCTCTTCCGATCAGACATACGAGCAGGCCTGTAGCCATCGGGTCAAGCGTTCCTGCATGTCCGATTTTTCGTATACCCAGAATCCGTCTGAGATTCCTGATAATGTCGAATGAGGTCATACCGCCGGGTTTATCGATCGGCAAGACGATATTCTCCCAATTCCGGGGTAGGTCCCCGCGGAAGCTAATTATGCGATCGTCGGCCAGATAGACCATGAATGAGGACCTCAACTCACTTCATCCCGGTCGTCTTTTTCAGCCCGGATCCGGCCGAAAAGCTCCTCAATTCGCTGCGCATGATCGAGCGTATCGTCGAGAAAGAACCGAACTTCAGGCACACCCCTGAGCTGATGACGTATTCGTCTTGCTAAGCTGCCGCGTACCCGGGCCGAGAGCCCTCTCAAATGCCCGAATACGGCATTCGTCTGCTCCTTGTTGTCTCCGAGTACGCTTACGTAGACGTAGGCGATGGACAGGTCATTGGTTACCCGTAGACCGGTCACAGTGACCATGGGTTGCAACTGATCGGAATATTCGGTCGAAAGAATTTCTGCTATTTCACGTTGCAGCATGCTTGCGACACGATCTACGCGAATACTCATAGCCGTAAGGTGCGGATCGTCTGGAATGCTGGGGCCTGTTAAGCAGGCTCGAGCTTTCTCTTCTTCTCGATAATCTCGTAGGCTTCGATCTGGTCGCCGATTTTGATATCGTTGAAATTGTCAATTCCCATTCCGCATTCGAAGCCGCTTTGCACCTCTCGAACATCGTCCTTGAAGCGTTTGAGAGATGAAAGAGTACCGCCGTAGATGACGACGTCCTCGCGAATGAGATGAATCTTGTCTGAACGTCGAATCTTACCGTCCATCACGAAACAGCCTGCAACCGTACCCACCTTCGGAACCTTAAAGATTTCCCGTACCTCCACCAGACCGAGAATGTGCTCGGATTTCTCAGGGGAGAGAAGACCCTCAAGAGCGTCGCGAACCTCCTCGATAGCGTGATAAATCACCGAGTACAGTCGAATATCAATTTCTTCTCGCTCGGCGAGTTGCCTGGCACCGAGAACCGGCCGAACCTGGAAACCGATTATAATCGCGTTAGAAGCAGATGCCAGGTATACGTCGCGTTCGTTGATCGCACCAACTCCCTTGTGAATGATATTCACGACGACCTCTTCAGTCGACAGCTTCAATAGCGAATCCGAGAGCGCCTCGACAGAGCCACCGACATCCCCCTTGACGATAAGATGTAGCTCGCGGAAGTCCCCGAGTGCCAGTCGACGGCCTATTTCGTCTAGTGTTATGTGTTTGCGCTGGCGAAGTGCCTGTTCCCTGTGAATCTGCTGACGCCTCTGAGCAACGTCCCTGGCCTCTTTCTCGTCCGCAAGGACAATGAATGAATCCCCAACTTCGGGCTGTCCAGCCAATCCGATCACCAGGGCCGGCATCGAGGGCCCGGCCTCTTCGATCCGCTGGTCCCGCTCGTCGAACATGGCCCTGACCCGACCCGAGTAGATACCTGCGATAAAGGGATCTCCAACTCGCAGAGTTCCGTTCTGCACCAGGACGGTCGCCACATTACCGCGGCCTCTTTCGAGACGACTCTCGATCACGGTACTGACGGCATCTCTTGTCGGATTCGCTTTCAGATCGAGCATTTCCGCCTCGATCATGACTTTATCCAACAGCTCATCGATGCCCTGACCGGTCTTGGCTGACACCAGCTCACACTGAATCTTACCGCCCCACTGCTCTACCAGAACGTTATTGTCTGCGAGCTGCTGCATAACCCGCTGTTCATTGGCGTCAGGCTTATCGATTTTGTTGACCGCAACGATGAGCGGTACTTCTGCTGCCTTGGCGTGATTTATCGCCTCAAGTGTCTGCGGCATCACCGCATCGTCGGCTGCCACGACCAATATGACAAGGTCCGTTACCTGGGCGCCACGAGCACGCATGGCAGTAAAGGCTTCGTGCCCCGGCGTGTCCAGAAAAGTCAGCTCTTTGCCGTTTTTCAATACGACATGGTGAGCGCCGATGTGCTGTGTGATACCTCCGGCCTCACCCGCCACGACGTTTTCATTGCGGATGTAGTCCAGGAGGGACGTCTTTCCGTGGTCTACATGGCCCATTACCGTCACTACCGGAGCGCGTGGCCGAAGGTCTTTAGGATCATCGGGCTGTACTTCGATATCGGTTGTCGAGAATTCAGTGATGAATTCGACGTCGTACCCGAATTCGTCGGCCACGAAAATAATCGTATCTGCATCGAGACGCTGGTTGATGGAGACCATCACACCCGCCTCGAACAGCACTCCGATCAATTCGTTGACCTGCAAGTCCATCAGATTGGCCAGTTCTCCAGCAGACACGAATTCGGTAACAGTGAGTACCGACTCATTTTCGAGTCTGTCGTCGATCTCCTTTTGTCTTTCTGCAGCTCGTTCATCCCGCTTCTGACGGCGCCGACGTTGGCGGACGCGGCTGACACCCGCCTCAAGTTCTCGAAGCGTCTCCTGAAGCGTTTGCTCGACATCGGCCTTGTCTACCGCCGGGCCCTTGCGCTTCTTTTTCTTTTTCGCCCGTGCGCCATCCGTCTGTGCGACGCCGGCTTCGGCGACGCTCTCTCCGGGTATGCGTTTTCTCTTCCGCTTACGCTTGCGTTTGCTCCTCGACTCCGTGTCCACCGCCTCTTCTGCGGGCAGGTTTATCTTGCCGAGTATTTTGGTGCCGGCCAGCTTGTAACGATCGGCCGCAATGATATTCTCGTCCTCAGCCTCTACTTGTTCTTTGTCAGCTGCCGAAATATCTGAGACCGGTTCCTCCGCTTCGAGAACCGCCTCCCCGGGCTCGGCCGTGACTTCAACCGGTACTTCGTCGGCTGCAACTATGGTGACCACAGCCGCGTCACCCTCAACATGCTCTGACTCGACGACATCGACGCTATCCTTTTCAGTCGTTTCCCCCGCGCTCTCGGCGACAGGCGCT
>JACZYK010000291.1 GCA_022571135.1 Bacteroidota bacterium | reverse complement strand
CGTACATCCGGATGAAGCGGACTTCTGTGATTCTGGTTTCGGTAATTGTCCTGTGTTGCATGCGCTCGGCCGCCGCACAGGATTTTGCATTCTCATGGGAGAGGGTGACCGTCTATTTCGTGGTGACGGACCGGTTCGAGAACGGGGATCCGTCGAATGACAGGGCGTACGGTCGCGGACTCGACGGAACAGGGATTCCGTATGACTTCAATGCGGCGGGCTTTTTTCACGGGGGTGACTTCGCCGGATTGACATCCAGAATCGAGGACGGTTATTTCGACCATCTCGGGGTGGACGTCCTTCTGATCACCGCGCCCTATGAGCAGATTCACGGATGGGTCGGTGGCAGTGGCGGCGACTTTCAGTCGTACGCATATCACGGCTACTGGCCTCTCGATTTCACGAGCGTGGACGCTGCTCTGGGGACGGAAACAGACTTCGCGCGTCTGATCGACGCAGCTCACACGAACGGGCTGAGGATTGTCGTCGACGTCGATCTCGAACACGCCGGGTATGCGACTCTTCACGACATGGAGGAGTTTGGATTCGGCGGGCTCAAGACGGACGACTGGCGTGACTGGCGACCGGGAGCGAGGGAGTCCTGGCTCAGCTACAGCGATCGATTCATCACATACGCGGATTCGGCGGAGGCCTGGTCGCGTTGGTGGGGTCCGTCATGGATCCGGGCTGCTCTGCCCGGTTATGAAGGCTGCGGAGAAGATGATCTTACTCGGTGCCTTCACTCGCTTCCCGATTTTAAATCCGACTCCGAAGTACAGGATTTACCGGTGTTTCTGGTCTCCAAGTGGGGTGAGGAAAGAACCGGAGCCGAGATCGCGTCGCTGAACGCGTTCTTCGATCGGACGGGATATGCACGGACTCCGGCGAATCACGTCGTAAAGTGGTTGACGGATTGGGTGCGCAGGTACGGAATCGACGGATTTCGGGTGGACGCGGCGCTCCCCATCGGACGAAAGGATCCCGTGCGACTGAAAGCGGAGGCGGTGCGGGCGCTGAAGCTGTGGAAAGATGAGAATCCTTCCAGAGCACTCGACGATCTGGATTTCTGGATGACGGGTGGGGTCCGGGAGCACGGCTCGACGCTCTCGGAGCACATCGACAGCGGCTTCGATTCTGTCATCAATTTCGATTTCCAGGACCGGGCAAGAGAACCGGTTGACCTCGAAGCCACGTATGCCGAATACAGCCAACGTGTCAACTCGGATCCGTCGTTCAATCTTCTCTCCTTCGTCTCGTCGCACGACACGAGATTGTTCGAGAGAGATGCCCTGGTAGACGCGGGTACGGCCCTTCTGCTGCTTCCGGGGGGCATCCAGATCTTTTACGGGGATGAAACCGGGCGCCCGGCGGGCCCTGCGGTAAGCGATCCGATCCAGTCGACGCGGTCCGCCATGAACTGGGACTCGATCGATCCGGACGTGTACGCCCACTGGCGGAAACTCGGGAAATTCCGTCAGAAACACCCCGCGGTTGCTGCAGGATCGCACCAGAAGCTCGGCGATAAACCGTATGCGTTTTATCGCGGCATACGAATCGGGACGAGTATCGATCAGGTCATCGTCGTGCTCGGAGCAACCGAACGGGTACGCCTGTACGTCACCCGCATCTTTCCCGACGATACGATTTTGCGCGACGCATACACCGGCAAGATCTCGATCGTTTCCTTCGGAGAGATCACATTCGAGCCTCACGAAAACGGTGTTCTCCTGATCGAGGAGGTGAGATAGGAAGGATTCTGCCCCTCCGGAAAATCCTCGCGCTTTAGCGCGGGGAGTAGGTCAACTCCTGTAATTGACCGTGCTTTTATCTCTCAGCACCCAGTTGTCCGGATCGACAGCGATTATCGCGTTTTCGCCCGCCTGAATAACCGCTCTTCCCCGCGGCATTTCGACCCTTCGAAGCTCTCCGTCTATCTCCACGTCGATTGGCATGGGGAAGGGAAGATTGTCCGGCGTCTGCCACTCCAGTCTGACTTCCCGGCCGTTCCGCATGATCGTCAAACTGGGGAGTTCGGGCTGGCGCAGATATACTTCGAAAAACCAGGAGAGATCGGTGTCCGCGATCTCATTGACCAGTCTGAGCAGGTCGTCGGTCACGGCGAAGCGCGTCTGATCGCCGTTCGTGATCTGTTCCATTGCCGGATCGGGATACGCCATGCGCCTGAGCATGGCGAACATAGCCTCGTCTCCTATCACGTAGCGCATGGTGTGCAGGATGTAAGATCCCTTACCGTAGATGTCGCCCCCGTATATCTCGCTTCCGGATTTGATCTCGCGTGGGGCGACGGCCATTGTGTTATCGAAACCGCCGTTCCGAGGGGCGAACGACGCCTTGTAGGCATCGTGTCCGTGCAGATGCTCGACGTACAGAGGCTGCATGTAGGATCCGAATCCTTCGTGGAGCCACATGTCATTCCAGTTGAGGTTGGTGACCAGATTGCCCCACCACTCGTGTGCCAGTTCATGGAGGTGAAGGGAGTCAAAGCCCCTGTCTTCACCTCCCGTCAAGGAGCCGTTGTTGAAATTGGCGCCGTAGGCGATAATGGTCTGATGTTCCATTCCCAGATAGGGTGTCTGAGCTACGCCGTACTTGTCGGCCCGGAACGGATAGGGGCCGAGCAGATTTTCGTAAAACCGCAGATGAGCGAGTATCTCGGGGAAAAACGCCTCACCCTTCTCCAGGTCCTCCGGCAGAACGAAGAATTGAATGGGAAATGTGTCGCCGGCCACGCTGGTGAACGTGTCCCCGATCACTTTATACGGAGCGATATTAAGCGCCACGTTGTAGGTGTTGATCGTCGTCGAGACGAACCAGTTGTAGGTTCGCGTGCCGTCGGCGTGGGGTTCCACCGATTTCAGTCGCCCGTTCGATGCGACGACCAGCGGATCGGGAACCGTAATGTGGATACCGACCGAGTCCGGTTCGTCGGAGACGTGGTCCTTGAGGGGCCACCAGATGTCTCCCCCTTCTCCCTGACACGTAGTGGCGATCCACGGAGATCCGTCCGCCGTCCGCGCCCATGTGAATCCGCCGCTCCAGGGCGGATTCACGGCGATGTGCGGTTTGCCCCCGTAATAGACGGTCACGTCTACGACGTCACCAGGCTGGGCCGTAGAGGGTAGACTGATCCACACTTTTCCGTTGTCGCGTGAAAAAGCGAGCGGC
>JACZYK010000290.1 GCA_022571135.1 Bacteroidota bacterium | reverse complement strand
CAGATGAAATCCTCGGTTTCTCTTTAACGGCCGTCATGTTCGGGGAGGGCGTCGAAGGCGAGCGAGCGGAGGCAGCGCTCAGGAGAACGGAAATCACACAGCCCGCACTATTCACACATAGCATGGCGGTGATGAAAATCTTCGGAGACCGCTTTTGTCCCGACATGGTCGCCGGGCACAGCGTCGGCGAATACTCTGCACTGGCAGCGGCCGGGGCACTCCGCTTCGAAGACGGCCTCAGGCTCGTTCGGCTCCGCGGCGAGCTCATGGCGACTGCCGGCGATCGGCGACCGGGCGCCATGGCTGCTATCATCGGCCTCGATGACGAGGTCATCGATAAGCTCTGCGAAGCGGCCTCCGTAGGCGGGCGCGTCGTTCAGTCCGCCAATTACAATTCGCCGGGCCAGGTAGTCGTTTCCGGGGATATCCCGGCTGTAGAGCGGGCCATCGTTCTGGGGAAGGAGGCCGGTGCCCGACGAGCACTTCTCTTGCCCGTAGCCGCAGCGTTTCACTCTCCGCTCATGGATCACGCTCGCGAAGGCCTTGCAGATGCCATTGCGAATGTGGAGATTGGCCCACCCGGATGCCCGGTTTACCTGAACGTGACCGCGAGACCCACCCTCGATCCGGTAGAAATCAGACGACGCCTTATCGAGCAGCTCCTGTCGCCGGTTCGATGGGCGCAGACACTCAGACAGATGCGCCTCGACGGAGCGGAGCAATTCGTCGAAGTGGGTGCAGGAAAGGTGCTTGCAGGGCTGACGAAGAGGACGATCGGCCGCGATGTAGAGATCGTCACGGCAGGGACCGTGACGGGTATCCGGGAATTCTCGGATACCCTGAAGTCACATGGGCCTGTAGGCGGGTCCTCCTAAAAGAACTCTAGAAAATGAATCCAGACTTTAGTGGAAAGAATGTTTTGGTGACCGGCGGTGCGAGAGGCATCGGGCGGTCCATCGTGGAGGCTTTTGCAGGAGCCGGCGCTAACATCGCCTTTACGGATATATCCGTAGAGCTGGTCACGGCGCTAGAAGAAGAGCTGAAATCATCGGGGGTTACTGCCCTGGCTCTTCCCGGCGATGCCGTGAATCCGGATGAAGCCGCTGCCGCGGTCGAAACCGTCGTAAATGACTGGGGATCGATAGACGTATTGGTCAACAACGTAGGGATTACCAGAGACGCACTAATGCTGCGTATGAGTGTCGAGGATTGGGACGCCGTCATCAATACGAATCTCAAGAGCGTATTCAATTTCTGTAAGGCTGTCTACCTGCAGATGATGCGCCAGAGGCGAGGAAGCATCGTAAACATTTCCTCCGTCGTCGGCGTCATGGGAAACGCCGGCCAGACGAATTACTCGGCATCGAAAGCGGGTATCATCGGCTTCACTAAGAGCCTGGCTCGGGAGCTGGGCGCGAGAGGGGTGACGGTCAACGCCGTGGCGCCCGGATTTATCGAAACGGAAATGACGGCCAAGCTGTCTGCCGCCGCCCGTGATGCCATGCTCGGCGCCGTCCCGCTGGTACGGCCGGGAACGCCGGACGACGTCGCATCCGCCGTTCTCTTCCTGGCGTCCGACGCAGCCGCATATATTACGGGTCACGTGCTCCATGTAGACGGTGGGCTGACCATGTAGACGCAGCGGAGAGAGGACTTTCGGTGAATAGGGATCGCCGTTAGATTAGCCTCGTTTCAATGGTTTTGATCAAAAATGCTTTCCTATGGAGAACCTACATGTCCCAGGATCCTTCGCGTAAGCCCTTTACCGAAGTCATTGACCTGACTACCCGGGCGCAAGAGGCTCGTATCGCCGAACGCACGACGAGTGACTTTACCGAGCCGGATCCTCCACTTCCCGAAATTTCCCTCGCGGATCTTCCGGATCATATTCGAGAATCCGTCGCCGTGGCCGGCTGGACAGAGCTCATGCCCGTCCAAAAGAAGGGCATTCCTTATCTGCTCCGCGGCCGGGACATGATTATCCAGTCCAGAACCGGATCGGGTAAGACGGGTGCCTTTCTTCTCCCTCTTTTTGAGCTCCTCGACGCGGATCTCCGGGCCCCACAGGCGCTTGTGCTGACGCCGACGCGCGAACTTGCTCGACAGATCTACGACGAGTACATGCGCATCCGGGGAACTCATGAAATGGATGCCGCCATCATTTATGGCGGCGTCCGTTACGGACCGCAGATAAAGGCGCTGAAGGGAGGTGCTCAACTCGTAATCGGAACGCCGGGTCGAATTCTGGATCTCATCCAACAGGGATATCTGGAGTTGCAGGCCATACGGATGCTCATTCTCGATGAGGCCGACGAGATGCTGTCGATGGGCTTCTATCCGGATATGAAGAAACTCCGGCGGTACCTGCCAAATGAGCGTCAGTCCTGCATGTTCAGCGCGACCATGCCGACGCGTGTCCGAAACCTCGCCAACGAGTTCTTGAAGGAGCCCGGTTTTCTTTCTCTGAGTATCGGAAACGTCAGCGTCGAGGAGATCGAGCACAAGTACTATCGGGTCGATGCGATGATGAAGGATCGCGTGCTGGTCAGGCTCATCGAGATGGAGAATCCGGAGAGTGCCATCATTTTTGCCAATACGAAGAGGGAGGTGGAGTACCTGGAAAAATTCCTCCAGAATTACGGTTACGACGCCGCGAGCCTATCCGGAGATCTGTCGCAGAGGGTTCGCGAAGGCGTTATGTCCCGAATCAGAAACGGAGAGCTGAAATTTCTCGTAGCGACCGACGTTGCCGCCCGGGGGATAGACATCACCGATCTGAGCCACGTACTCATGTACGACGTGCCCCGGGATCCCGAGTATTACATCCACCGTTCCGGACGCACGGCGCGCGCCGGCAAATCGGGAACGGCCCTGGTACTTACGACTATTGACGATCACAGAAACCTGTTGGCCATCGGCCAGCGTTACGGAATTACCATGACAAATACCGACGTCCCTAGCGAAGACGATGTTGCCCATCGGGTGACGGAGCGGTTGACCGTCGTCCTCGAGTCCCGCCTCAGAGACCGCACGAATCTCGAGCGGGAACGCCTGAAACGCTTTCTTCCACTGGCAGAGGATCTAGCCGAGGAAGAGCCCGAACTTCTCGCGATGCTTCTGGACGACCTGTATCACATGCTCCTGCACGAACGACCGGACACGCCGGGCACTGAATCAGGCCGGGATTCTAAAGAGCCCC
>JACZYK010000289.1 GCA_022571135.1 Bacteroidota bacterium | reverse complement strand
AACAGCGTACTGTCCCAACGCTGCGTCATGCGGTGAGATCTTCCGTTTGGACCACCCGGTAGCCTGGTGTGCCAGTCGATTTCGAGGGTGACGGTGCTCCGAGGCGCCACGGGCGCGGCAAGCGAAATGAGGGCTACCGTCTGATCGAGTCCGAATACGCTCAGTCTGCCTGGTGGTGGATTCTGCCCAAAACGAAGCCGCGGCGCTCGCGCATGGAGATCGACCTCCTCGCCGTCCACAACGAGACGAGTGACGATCATTCCATCCGCGTTCTCGGCCGGAACCGAATAGCCCCTGGGAACGAAACCGCGGTAAATATTGTGGTCGAGTCGGAGCAGGATCTGATACAGCTCGTCTCCGGAGTTGTTGTGGACCACAATCGTCTCTTCGCCCGAGAGAGTTTGGGTACGCGGATCGAGGCTGGCATTAATCGTAAAGTCGGTCCGGAGCTGCCAGTAATTTCGTCCCGGACGCCCGGTGAAGTCTCGGGTGCCGGCATCCAGAGCCCGCCGGATCGCATTGGTGATGGGGATGTCCCGGCGGATCGCTCGCATCGACGGATCCACCGATTCCTTCAGGTACTCCGGAATACGAGCCGACACGGCATCCTGAGCGGCTACCGGCTTCGTTTGACCCAGGAGGGATGCAGTAACTAACAGCACAATAATGGAGCGTGCTTTCATTGAGTTCTTTTCTTGGTGTCGATCAGTCGACTCGTGTAAGTGTGTGACAAAGATGATTTCAGGTTACCAAGCGATAGCAGAGGATGCAAACATGTACCGCCTTATGGGTCAAAGCGGACCACGCAGTTCGTGAGTGCTCCGATGGGTTCGATCGTGATACGAACCTGGTCGCCCACCTGGAGGGCGAACGAATCCGGTGGAACGATGCCGGTTCCGGTGAGAAGGAAACAGCCCAACGGAAAGCTGTTATCCCGAAATAGAAACGCGACCAATTCCTCGAACGATCGCTTCATCTTGGAAAGCGTCGTACTCCCCTCGAATGCCGTTACATCATTTCGGGTTATGTCCATGTGGATCACGGTTTCAGGAGGTATCGAACGGTGTGAGACCAGGATGGACGGGCCTAGTGCACAGCACTGATCGTACAGCTTGGCCTGCGGCAGATACAGGGGATTTTCACCCTCTATGTCGCGGGAGCTCACGTCGTTACCGATCGTGTAGCCGACGATGCGCCCTCGAGCATTGATCGCGAGTGCCAGTTCCGGCTCCGGGACGCTCCACGTCGAGTCTCCCCGAATCCGAATCGCTTCTCCCGATCCGACCACCCGATGTGGCGTCGCTTTGAAAAACAGTTCCGGCCGCTCGGCGCTATAGACACGGTCGTAGAAACTACCGCCGCCCGTTTCTTCCGACTCGGACATCCGAGCCGACACGCTCCGCTTGTAGGTTACTCCGGCAGCCCAGACCTCCTGCCCACCGATGGGAGGGAGCGAAGTTTCTCGTCGGAAATCGTGAGCCTCGACTCCTTCTGTTACTGCCCTCTGGAGGGTCCCGTATAAATCTGCGACGTTGAATAGATCGTCCCAGGTTATGTCCTGTACTCGATAGAAGCATCCTGAGGCCTCTACGACGATGCCCTTGGACGTTCGGTAGAGCTTGTGCGAATCAAGAGACGACTGCATCTCGAATACGACGAAAGGAGCGGAGACTCATCATCCTGCCCAACATAATAAGCCCCGCACCGATTTGGTGTGCGTAATACGTACACTCTTCTCCAGTAAGAAAGACAACAAGCCGGTGATCGGTCAGCGCAGCGGCGCGAAGAAAACAGCCCCGAATGTACGTGAGAGTCAGCTCTTTCAAGCGAATCGCACCCGACTCGTTTAGCACAGATAAACGGACTCCTCTTCTGTCGTCGGGCTCGGACACTTTTATATAGCCCCGTTCAGAAAGCTGCGCGGCCACTCCCCATACGTGGGCGTCAATGTACCCGGGAATTTGAATGATTTGGTCTGTTCTCGTCTGACTGTGATCCGTTACAGAGGCTGCATACTCAAGAATCACTTTTTCAAGGGCCAGATGATATTCCAATTGCTTCACCGTACTCTCGTATTGAATGCCGAGCGATACGGCGAATCGACGCGATTACGAGTATTCGAGGGTCTCGGTCGCTCGATTTTGCCACTGGCCCGAGGACGATCGCCCTAGAGCTTGGTACGCGCGGTAGCTCTGTCGTGGGAATCGATATATCTGCGAAACTAATAGCTACCGCAAAACGCCTTTCGAAGGAACGGCACCTGGAGGACCAAGTGCACTTGCGCGTTGCCAGCGCGGAAAATACCGGCCTGGATGCGAGTTCATTTGACCTGGCGACTGCCGGCCAGTTCTGACACTGGTTCGATAGTGGAGCTACGATGGTGGAAATAAAGCGTGTTCTTCGCCCGGGTGGTGTACTGGCTATCGCTTATTATTCTTACTTGGCAGAGCATACTCCTGTGGCCCACGAAACTGAGGATCTGATTCTTGAATTCAATCCGTCATGGACCATGGCTGGATCGACAGGAATTTTTCCTGAGCGAATTGACGAACTGATCCACGGCGGATTTAGACTAGTCGAGGAGTTTTGTTTCGACCATGATGAGGAGTTTTCGCATGCTCGTTGGCGCGGCAGAATGCGGACCTGCAACGGGGTGGGGTCTGGCGGCCTTTCTCCTTCCGAAGTGCTGCGCATCGATGATGCGTTAAGTCGTCGCCTGAGTAGAAAATACCCCGATCCCATGGTGGTAGAGCATCGTGTGTGGTGTGTAGTTGCAAGGAAGCCACCGTGACGTCATGTGCGATTTCTCGGTCCACACCTTTACCGGCCATGCCGATGCTTCGACTGAGGTATCTACTGTGTCTTTCCTCTGTCCATGTTCACCAGGCTCGTTCAGTGCGTCGGAACGTTCCGGATGCCCTCGGCCGTGCACGGATGATCCGTGTTTATATTCGCCAGCACGCTTTCAAAGTGCCGGGCAAGGTCGGTAAGACACGTAATTCGTTAACCAGGACCTTAGTAGATATAAAAAAGCCGCTAAGTTATTACAACTCAACGGCTTATACTTAATCATATGCTCCCCGGGTAGGACTTGAACCTACAACCCTGCGGTTAACAGCCGCATGCTCTACCATTGAGCTACCGAGGAGTGAATTCACGCTCAGGGGATTCTCCAGAGCGGCCCGAAAGATAGCGCCGCT
>JACZYK010000288.1 GCA_022571135.1 Bacteroidota bacterium | reverse complement strand
GAGAAAGAGAAATCTCCATTCAGAACTAATCGGCCATGGCGTCCAAAAAGAAGAGTGCCGCTGTTCAACACATCAAGTTGCCTGCCTGCGGTGAGTACTCCGTTGTCGCCCAGCCGAAGTTCTCCACTCCGGATAAGGATTTCTGCTTTTGCGTCGACGACGACGTCTTCTGCACCCGAAATCGTTCCGCCAGTTAGACGGATTTGACCCGCGACTTCGAGACTTCCTCCTGCTTCAAGACCGATGCTACCTGCCGAGAGAAATAAATCACGCCCGATTCGCAGGGAAGATTCCTCGTCCATCGTCAGATCTCCTCCGCTGATGTTCAGGTTGCCGCCTGTTTGAATGACAGCAAAGGAGCCAGTTTCAAGATCACCGGACAGCGTAAAATCATCGTCGATCTTGATTGTAATATTTGCACCTGTTATCGCTCTGGTTTCGCTACTGATGGTCAGCGATTTCCCTACCTCAAGATCGGTTAAGATCTGGACTTCAGGTCCCTCCAAAATGAGATCTGGCAGCATGATATCCTGACTGGCTGAAATCCGCTGCACAGACTCTCCCGCGAGACTGAGCGATCCGCCATCGGAGGGTACGAACCCACCCCCGGTTCCTACAAAATCTCCCCGAAGTACCATTCTGGAATCACCGGCCAGTTCGACGTTCCCGTTTTGTAGGAACAGTTCCCCTCCTATTTCCACCCGTGTCGCTGCCGACAGCGTCAGACCTCCTGAGGAGTTGATAGTGAAATCTCCGGTTACCATCTGGTCTGATCCGGAAAGAACAGATAATACTCCGTCGCCTGTGATCTCCACGTACCCGTTAACATGGGACTGAGCGATCTGCACGTTGGGGTTGACAACCATCAGGTTTGGTAAAGAGCCCCAGCCGGTGATGACTGTCTCGGCATCGACATATACGAGACCATCGGTCTCAGAAGTGATGGTCCCCGAGTTTAGGCTTTCAGAATTCTGAGCCGACAAGTGCAGGATGAACGAATCGAGGTCGAAAAGGCCCGTGTTTTGTAGTCCCAGACCATTTGCGTCTGTTTTAGATAATCGAAGATGTCCTCTTATGAGGAGCATATCCTCGTTGGTTATTCCAGCGACTTCCGAGATAGATTGAGGATTGCCAATACGGAATTGTCCCAGGTGATTTGACAGCCATGGCAACCAGATTTCCGACCCTGTTCCCACGTTCGTGACAATGGATCCGATCGAAAAAACTCCACCGCCACTATTGACCAGACGTGATGATTTCGGACTGCCGGATCCCTCATATCTCAAATCGAGGGTGTCGACCCGCAGAGTGCCGATCCCGGTGTGATGTAAAAGGGTGTCCGGAGTCGAGTCGCCGCTAAACACCAGACGACCCAGAAAGGAAATGTCCCCACTCGATGATGGATCTATTCGAATCGGCTGCCCGGTGCTCGAACCGGAAACGTCCTTGGTAAACGTCACGGAACCCGAACCAGAGAACCATATCGAGCCGTCTTCAAGAGCGATCTCCGAGTCAAATGTCAGATCTCTGGAGGTTCGAAATTCAAGTTGATATCCATCATAAACTTCAGGAGTCGGATAATCCGTGGGGCCGACTTTTGATGAGGAAAACACAAGCCGTCTGGGTGCAGATTCATAGGTAAAGTTACCCGAAACTGCCGCGTTGCCAAACTCAATCCGTGCTTCCGGGGGAGCGACTTTGGCAGAGTTATCAGGATTAACATGATCGGGATTTCCGACGGCTGCCTCAATCGTTACATTCACGTCTGTGAAATCAACAGATCCTGAGCGAAAGTCGATGGTATGGATAAAGTTTAGAAATTGAGATGCACCCGGCAGATCGGTGTTTTGAATCCCTGATCCGATTACCAAGCGACTGATGGATCCAGAAACGAATCGGATTTCTCCCGTCTGCGCGTCCACCGTGAATTCGCGCTCGGAAAATCGAACCTCCGAGCCGCCCGCAAACGCCTGAAGGACGAACGTCATGTTCTTCCCTTCGGACTCCAGTGTAATGCCGTCTGCGTCTCGACCGAAGTAGTACTCACCCGCCGCAACACATACGACAGAGGCGTCCGGCAGTGTGTCATACGCATATTCAAAAGAGCGCAGAGGTTGGGTCAGAGACCCTTCATTCCCATCGTCCCCGTCAGAAGCATTGAGGTGATGGGTGCAGGTCTGACCAAACGCTGAAACAGGAAGTGACAGTCGTAATGAAGCCAGTACAACAAGAACGAGCCACTTGCGCCTTGAAGCTGGAAGGAGCGAGACGCGTTTCCGTCGGGTCGACCGAGTTCGTGTAACCATCATACTGAATTGCTGTTTCGAAGCTAACTGGCCTTAATAAGTTAACACAGAGCCCCGTCACTCGGGACTGGGATGTACTATACGTTCATCTTTCAGGCTATATTTATTCGATTCGGTCTCACCTTGACCTCGACGCCATGGCTAGAGAAGTACGCTGGTCCCGCATGTCCCTGGTGGCCCAAGCAGCTATGAATTCCTGCGATCAGGGTTGAGGAATATTGTCCAGAGAGTCAAGGAGGACAAGACAGGATGGATCATCTGGACACTGATGATCCTGATCCTGGGGGCGGCGTTCCTGGCCCGGACCGTACCTGCTTATGATATTGTTTTTCCGGAATCAGGAGAAATCAGGCTCCTGGGTGTCGATGCCTACTTCCACTCCCGTCGAGCTGAACGCCTGTTTGAGACCATTCCAACGATCGAGAGATTCGATTACGATACGAACTTTCCGGATGGACATGCCGATGACGCGACCGGACTGTTCGCATTGCTGATTGTGACTGCCAAGCTCCTTATCTACGGGGCTTCACCTGACACGCATGAGTTGGAACTCGTTGCGGCATGGCTGCCCGTGGTACTCGGCGTGCTGGCATACGTTCTCGTCTACTGGCTCGTCTCGCTCCTCGGAGGAAGATTATACGGTCTGTTTGCGGCCACTGTTTTTCTGCTTTATCCAGGCCATGCCTTGAATCGCTCGATGCTGGGTTTTGCAGACCATCATGTGCTGGAGTATCTGTTGGGTCTGGCCGTGGTAATCGGTTTGCTTCGATGTTTCCAGAATGAAGCGACGGGGACATCACGACCGTGGTGGAGACTCTCCCTTCTGAAGGCGTTTCCTCTCTTTCTGCTATTTGCCTCGTGGAGAGGTGCGCCCTATTTCCTCATCATGGCGGGTTTAGCTGCA
>JACZYK010000287.1 GCA_022571135.1 Bacteroidota bacterium | reverse complement strand
TCGAGGCGACAAAACTCGGAGCTTTCGATTTCATCGAGAAGCCGCCGGATCTCAACCGTCTTCTGTTGACCATTCGCAATGCACTCGATCGCGGCCAGCTCAAAGCCGAGAATCGGCGAATGCGGCAGAACATCGCCGAGCGACACGCGGAAGAACTGACTGTGATACTGGGCGAGAGTTCTGCAATCCGTAGAATCAAGGAGACCATCGATCGAGTCGCGCCCACCGAGGCCCGTGTTTTAATCACGGGTGAACCGGGAACGGGCAAAGAACTCGTCGCCAAGTGGATACATCGTCTGTCCAGGCGCAGTGAAGGACCGGTCATCGACGTAAACTGTGCGGCCATCCCTGGGGAACTGATCGAGAGCGAGCTCTTCGGTCATGAGAAAGGATCATTCACAGGCGCCACCAAGCAACGCATCGGTAAATTCGAGCAGGCCCACGACGGCACGTTGTTTCTGGATGAAATCGGAGACATGAGCCTCGCGGCGCAAGCCAAGGTATTAAGGTCCTTACAGGAAAATCGGATTACACGCGTTGGAGGAGACCGATCGATTCCGGTTGACGTACGCATTGTAGCTGCGACGAACAAGAACCTTCTCGACCAGATCGAGGCGAATGCATTTCGCGAAGATCTCTACCACCGGCTGAGCGTTATCCTCATCCACGTCCCCCCCCTGAGGGAGAGGCGAGAGGATATTCCGATCATCACGACTCATATCGTCGAAAGCATCGCACGCAAAAATGGACTGGAGCCCAGGCCCTTTTCGGAGGATGCTCTTCAGGGCCTCAAGCGATTCGAGTGGCGGGGAAATGTCCGTGAGCTGCACAATGTGGTAGAACGGCTGCTGATTCTCAGCCTGGGTGAGAAAATCACGCTCGCCGACGTAGACCGATTCGCCGGTCCGGCCGATATGGCCTCCAATCCGATCCTGGGACTCATGGATCAGCACGAGCAGTTCAGCGCTTTTCGCGATATGGCGGAGAAACTGTTCATCGAACATAAACTGGCCCAGAACGACTGGAACGTCAGCCGAACGGCCGGGGCGATTGGCATCCAGCGATCGCATCTGTACAACAAGATGGGCAAGTACGATATCCACCGTGCGGATGACTGAGACGAAGGCGATTCCGCCACTTCTGGAGGTCAGGGGGCTGTCGAAGTCCTACCCGGCGGTACGCGGAGGCCGCCTTAGCGTTCTGGAGGACCTGGAACTTAGCGTTCAGCCCGGGGAGATAATTGCGGTAGTCGGAGAGAGTGGAACCGGAAAAAGTACGCTATTGCACCTACTCGGAGCACTCGACAGGCCAGATAACGGTACCGTTATTTATCAGGGGCAGGATGTTTTTTCCAGATCGGACGAAGAACTGTCGGCATTTCGAAACACATCGATCGGATTCGTATTCCAATTCCACCATCTTCTTGCGGAGTTTACCGCCGAAGAAAACGTGATGATGCCGGCACTTATCCGAAGATCTCCAGTCCGTGAAGCCCGAATACGGGCCGCGTCGCTACTCATTCAACTGGGCCTCGGTGAGCGGCTGGAACATCACCCCGGGGAATTGTCGGGAGGCGAGAAGCAGAGAGTTGCCGTTGCCAGGGCCCTGATGAATGAGCCGGACCTGATTCTGGCCGATGAGCCGACCGGAAATCTAGATATAGATACCGCCGAATCCCTTCATCATGAAATTGTTCGCTTGAGCCGGGAGCTGCGGCAGACGTTTATCCTCGTAACGCACAACCCGTCGTTTGCCGCTCTGGCAGATCGAGTTCTCCGGCTGGAGCACGGCCGATTGCACCCACACTCGTTCTAGACCATCCTCCGGCTGCGCGTGAGGGACGTATATTCGTGTCCGAACCGTTCTCTCACAAGTCCCTACGAGATGTCTCCCATCGAGGAGCATCACGATACGCTGGCGCTCGCCATCGACCAGACTTAATAACATGGGATTCAGGTCAACTTTAATTGCATTCTGGACGGCTGGAAAGGGAACGACCGTAGGCCTGACAGGCGCGGCCGAGTCACGTGATCCACTCGAACTTTTCGAAGAGTGGTTCGATGCCGCCAAACGCTCGGGCCTCATTCTACCGGAAGCCATGACACTGGCAACAGCCACCGCGTCGGGTGAACCGTCCGCGCGAATGGTCCTACTCAAAGGATATGGGCTGGATGGCTTTGTTTTTTATACCAATTACGAAAGTCGCAAATCGAAGGAACTGGAGGCCAATCCTCGTGCAGCATTGCTTTTTCACTGGCCGGTTCTTCAGCGCCAGATTCGAATCGAGGGTCCGGTCGAGCGTACGACGACGGAGGAATCCCGTGTATATTTCGAGACGAGAGGCCGGGGAAGCAAAATAGGGGCCTGGGCCTCGGACCAGAGTGCGCTTCTGAGCAGTCGGCAAGAGATGGAGCAGAGATTCCAGGATTTGAAAGATAAGTTCAGTGGATCGGACATTCTCCTGCCGGAATTCTGGGGGGGCTACCGCCTGATTCCGGAGTCGATCGAGTTCTGGCAGGGAAGGCTGAATCGGCTCCACGACAGATTGTTGTTCGAACGACATGGTGATTCGTGGACCCGGTCACGACTTCAACCCTAAGCCGTCCCGCGTGCCGAACGTGTCGTTTCCAGTCACCTTGGCGCGATGCGCCATGAACCCTCGACTTCGTAGGCGGGGATATCAGAGAAGAGGAATTGACAGGTGAAAACGATCATCTACGGCGCCTACGGTTTTACAGGCCGTCTCATCGCAGAAGAAGCTGTCCGACGAGGAATGCGTCCTACGCTCGCGGGCCGGGACGGTAAAAAATTGCAGGATCTCGCCGACGACCTGAAGTTGCCCTTTACCCGGCTCGATCTGGGTGAAGGCGCAAAACTGGTGGATACCCTGAGCCGTGTGGACGTCGTCGTGCACTGCGCAGGACCATTCGTCAAGACCGTCACGAGAATGGTCGCCGCCTGTCTTCACACGGGAACGCATTATCTGGATATTACTGGAGAGGTTGCCGTCCTTGAGGCGCTTTCTTTTCTATCGGGTCGGGCGGTAGACTGCGGAGTAATGCTGTTGCCAGGCGTTGGAATGGATGTGGCTCCGACAGACGTTGTTGCCGTCAAACTCCATGAGATGATGCCCGACGCCGTGCGACTCGACCTCGCTATAAAATCGACGGGCACCCTTTCGCGCGGCACTCTGCGCACGATGCTTGGACAGATC
>JACZYK010000286.1 GCA_022571135.1 Bacteroidota bacterium | reverse complement strand
ATAACCCTGGCCACCTCGGGCGAATTCAAGGGAGCCTGTGCCAGGCACTTTCGTGAAGATCACGGCTCCTGGATGGGGAGTGCAGAAATGGCACTATCACAGGCATGTTTCGATCAGTTGGTTGCCGACCACGGCTCGGCCCTGTACCGCATGGCCTTTCGCATGATTGGCGACCGTCACGAAGCGGAAGACATCGTTCAAGAAACCTACCGCTCGGCATGTTTCTGGCGTTTGCCACCGCCATTATCGTCTACGTGGTAGGTACGAGTGTAATGGTGGGCGTCGTATCGGTCGATGGTCTCACGCAACCGGAGAATATCCTGACGCCTGTCGCTTCTGTTGCAGATGCGCTGGTTGGGCCCCGGGGCGTTTTTCTCATGACCGTTGCCGCGATTCTGGCTTTCTCATCGGTGACGAACGCAGGGATCCTGAGCGCCTCCCGGTACCCGATGGCCATGAGCCGCGACCGTCTGCTTCCGGAGGGGATAGGCCGTATTGGCAAGCACGGTACTCCATATCTGTCCATTCTCCTTACTGTAGCCCTCATTCTGGTTTTCGTAACGTTCCTCGATCCGACCAAAATCGCTAAGTTGGCCGGAGCATTCCTACTCATCATGTTCGCTCTCAGTTCACTGGCGGTCATCGTGATGCGCGAGAGTAGAATCGAGGCATACGATCCCAGTTTCAAATCTCCGCTTTATCCCTGGCTTCAATTGGCTGGAATTGCGGCTCCTTTCTGGCTCATTGCCCGGATGGGTGGGCTGACCATCGCCTTTACGCTCGGGCTGATCGCTGTTGGCGCGGTCTGGTATGTGGTATACGCCCGGGATCGCGTTGTCCGGACGGGCGCGCTGTTCCACGTTTTCGCAAACATTGCGCGCCGCCACTTCGGTAGTGAACATTACCGCTTTCTCGAGCTGTCCGAAGAGACCGATTCCCTCGATAATCTGGTACTTCGCGGATTCGCGATCGACCTGGACGATTCAGACGGATTCGAAGATGCGATCCGAAACGGGTCGCGGCTGTTATCGGGTCGTGTTTCGATCAGCGAGGAAACGCTGGCAGAGGACTTCCTGAAAACGGCCGCTGCGGGCCTCTTTTCCGTATCACCTGGCATAGCCCTGGCCCATATTCACCTGCCACATATTCTGGAATCCGAGCTGGTGATCGCCCGCTCCAGGCGCGGTATCCTCATCGCGGAGGACGATCCGTACTTCGGGGGACATGTCCCTGATGCTCCGGTTCACGCCGTCTTCCTTCTGGTCGCTCCCAAAAGTAATCCGGGGCATCACCTCCGCATTCTCGCCCGGATTGCGGGCCGTATCGTGGAGGAAGATTTCCTTTCAAAGTGGATGTCCGCCAAAAACGTAGACGGCCTGAGATCTGCCCTTCTCCAGGACGCCTCTTTCGTATCGATTCACCTGAGGAGGGGCGATAAAACGGAACATCTCATCGGAAAGGAGATTCGGGAAGTATCGCTCGGCGAGGGGTGTCTGATCATTTCAATTACTCGAGACGGCCTTCGTCTCGTACCGAGGGGGAGCACACGTTTGAAGGAGGGAGATCACATGACCATTATTGGAGATCCGGGGAAGATTCGGGTGTTGACGGAGGCGTACGCGGTCTGATGTCAGGTCTTCTGTTTTTCCGCATGCGATACCGTTATGTGTTGATCGTTTTATTCGCCGTCTTCATCACGGATTCCGTCGGTTCCCAGACCCTGATCGAGCGGCTCAGATGGGAGCGTACGAAGGCGCTCGCAAGTGAGGCCTTCCGATCTGATGGCGCACGGCTCGAGCCTTTACCGACCGATCCCCTCGGTGTACGTTCCGATTCGATCCGGCAGTGGATCATGACGCTAATCAAGGATCGGTCCGATCGGGATTCCGACTACGATGACGCCATTCGGATTTCAAATTGGCAGACCATCAGAATGATTGAGATTCCTGTGTATCAGACGCAATTCGACACCACGAAATGGGCGTTTCTTGGTGTTTCGAGTATTTCTGAGCTCGATACCACGCAAACACGCGAATTGAGATCCAGACTCGAATATCGATTCGGGAGACCAACCCGCACGCTCGCCGAAATCGGTCAACCGTCTGAACTGAGTCGTGCCGAAATAATAGAGTTCGAGTACTGGTTTATACTGAACGACACCATTCCCGTCATAGTCATTGACGTGAACGGACCGTGGGACAGGGGACTCGTGATGGCTTCGAGTCACCGCTATCGGGAACAACTCTCCGAGATCAAGGATGCGTTCCTCGGACAACTCATCGCCCGTGAAGATCGGAAGCCTTTTGCCGATTATTATTACAATCCAGAGGAAAAGGTCTGGTATGTTACGGGCTTCGATGGAGCTTCTTTCTTCGATGTGCGTATTGGACGCCCGAATCTTGAACTGGGTAGACCAATCCTGGTAGAATATATCTCCGGGGCAGGTCAGTCTCAGGAATAGATCTTTAACCTAACACAGAATACGCAGATCTTATAAGAAGTGGCCAGGACGAATTCAAACAACAGTAAAGAGGCTCGCGCGAAGCGACGGTCCATAAGGGCAGGACGGGACAAAGACACACGGACGAAAGGTGGCGGTAAGCCGCGCAAGAGCAAGCTCAGGGAGTGGATAGAGGCGCTCGTGTTTGCGGTTATCGTGATGGTAATCGTACGCACTCTATTCTTCGACCTGTTCCGTATTCCGACTCCTTCGATGGAAAAAAGCCTGCTTGTCGGCGACTACCTATTCGTTTCTAAGTTGCACTACGGCACGCGGACCCCGATGACCATCGGCATCCCGTTCACCGACATCTATCTGCCCGGCTTCGAAATTCCGTCTACCAGATTGCCCGGATTCTCCGAGGTGAAACGCGGTGACGCCATCGTCTTCAACTGGCCTGCCGACAACGTATCCGCCATTGATCGAAGGATGCATTACATAAAACGGGTCGTTGGATTGCCTGGAGAGACCCTTCAGATCCGGGATAAGGGCGTCTACATTGACGGTAATTTCAATGCCATGCTTCCGAGCATGCAGCAATTCTGGTATATCTACAAGAAAGGACCACAGTTCACCCTCTCTCCGACGGCGCTGAAAGATCTCGGAGTGGGCGAAATCGTGCAGTCGGCAAATCCATCGGTCGTCAGAATTGTGGCCACGCGACCTGCGGTAGAAAAGATACGTTCCTGGCCCGGCGTGGATCGCGTCGAACCTGTAATAGCC
>JACZYK010000032.1 GCA_022571135.1 Bacteroidota bacterium | reverse complement strand
ACCTCGGTCGTTGCTCTCGGAAAATATTTCGCGCCCACGTTCCTTCTCCGGGGCGGCACCTGGATCGTCGAATTTCTTCGCGTACTTGGCAGCGGCTCCGGACAGATCGCCGAGTTGAGGTTTCAGTCCCATGACCCTGTCGATTCACAGGTCATACGGGTAGACCTGACGGTATCGTCCCGGGGCACGCTGCAGGAGATGGACCTTGTCTTCAATCCGGAGAAGAATCAGAGCATTATCACGCAGTATGTCTTCGAAGCTGTAACGGTCGGGGCATACGTCCTGCTTGCTATCGTTCTGATCATCGCGTTTTTCAGGAGAATGATGGCGAAACTCATCGACGTCAAAAGCGCGATGCTCGACGCGCTGCTCGTCGGACTGATGTTTGGCACCTATGCGATTCTCTTCAAGAACATAACGATCGGAGTGTCCGGCCTTTTATGGTCGATTGTCGGACGCCTGTTCGTTTTTTCCGTTACCGCCGGAGCGATGGCCCTGTTCGTGTTCATCATCTCAGCCGTAACGGACTCGGTGACCCGCGATGTCTGGCCGGAAAAACTCATGAGCCTCTCGCTCTCCCGCACGGGGGACTTCATGAATACGCTCGTGGGTACGGCAATTCTACGTGGAATGGCCGTATCGGGCATCCTGCTGGGTATCGGAGTTCTTGCACTTGTCGCATATCCCGAACTCAGCATTGAACTGGATGAAAATCTACTCACAGACATTTCCTACCGCCCCGTCATCTGGTCATCGGCGGGGAATTTCGGGATAGGATTTCTCGTGTCGCTGGCTCTGTTTCTGGGAGTAGGTTCGTTCGCCGGCCATTTCGGGGGGCACGCCTGGTTTGTCGTCGCCTGCATTACTGCCGGAGGAGGCATTCTCCAGATTGCCCCCTTTGAGTTGCACAGTGGATGGCTGACGATCGGTGCGTCCGGAATCGCCGGGCTTGTACTCGCCCTGACCTTCCTGCGATACGACTTTTTGACGGCCTTTTTTGGCCTCTTCATAGCGAGATTGATATGGCAACTCAGCGAAGGCCTTCTGGTCACGAGATCTCCAGCGTTCCTTGATTCCTTCCTCATGTTGCTGATCGTCTCAGCCATAATCGTCGTTGGATTCATCGGCGTGTTCAACAGGAGAACCGGAGAGAACGTCGAAGCTTTCGTGCCCGAGTACCTGAGGGAAATGGCCGCACAGGCGCGAAACAAGAGGGAGCTGGAGATTGCCCATCAGGTCCAGGCCTCGTTTCTACCCAGGACCATGCCGCACATCCAGGGCCTAGACCTGGCCGGAATGTGCCTGCCGGCGAGCGAGGTGGGCGGTGACTATTTCGATTTCATCGAGCTGTCTCCGGAGCGTATGGCTTTCGTCGTCGGAGACGTATCCGGAAAAGGCATTGAGGCGGCGTTCTACATGACCTTCGTCAAGGGCGTCATACAGACGCTGAGCCGCACTATCGAATCGCCTTCGGAAGTGATGCGAAAACTTAATCTACTCTTCCGAAAAAATGCCCCCGCGGGCACGTTCATTTCCATGATCTACGGCGTAGTCGATGTGACTTCGGGAACGTTTACGTTCGCCCGAGCCGGCCATAACCCTGCGATCCTCAAGCGGGCGGCCTGTGAAAAAGCAGAGGTTCTGAGGCCTACCGGCATGGCTATCGGATTTGCCGACGGAGACGTTTTCGATGACTCCATCGATGAAATCAGTCTTGAGATGCTTCCCGGAGATTCACTCGTATTCTATACGGACGGTTTTTCAGAGGCCATGAATTCTGACCGCGAACTCTATGGAGACGACCGCCTGGTCGACAAGGTAGGTCGGATCGGACATCGATCGGCAAACGCCATCCTCCGTTTGCTGACCGAAGATATTCATCACTTCATAGAAGCGGCGGGTAGAAATGACGACATGACCATGGTGGTGATAAGAATGCTCTCTCGGACATGAAGCAACACGAGTCACGTTCGGAATTCGAAGCCCGCATGGAGCACACCGATGCGGCGGTGGCCGAAGCGGCAGCCTACGTTTCCGGATTGCCGACATCCAAACCTGAGATTGCGTTAGTACTCGGTTCAGGCCTCGGTGCTATCGCAGACTCCGTTGAGGATCCGGTTATCGTCGAGACAAGCGATATCATTCACTACCCTGCCTCAACGGTATCCGGACACAGGGGACGTCTCGTATTCGGTACGCTCGGAGACCGCGCGGTAGTGGTCATTCAGGGTAGGCTTCACCTGTATGAAGGGCATGCGTTGCATGACGTGGTCTTTCCGATACAGCTGGTCCGTGCCCTGGGTGCGCATTGTCTGGTCGTAACCAATGCGGCGGGAGGAATCAACAAGCAGTACCGGCCGGGTACCCTGATGTGGATTACGGACCACATCAACTGGACGTGGGAGCATCCTTCGGTATGGAGCCGGATTCATCCGGATGTCGGCGATAGAGAGCTGATCGGAAGGCTGTGCTCGAGCACGTCCTTCTATGACGCGACGTGGACGAGTCAGTCGATGGCTGCCGCGAGAAGACTCGGAATACGGACATCTGAGGGTACGTATCTGTGGACGAGAGGACCGAGTTACGAAACGAAGGCTGAAATCGAATCTTTCAGGGTTCTCGGGGCAGACGCGGTCGGCATGAGTACGGTTCCGGAGGTCGAGCAGGCACGAGAGATGGATATGAAGGTTATCGGTCTGTCCACGATCACAAATATGGCTGCCGGTCTGGGAGGAGAATTGCTGGCGCACGAGGAGGTCCTCGAGATGGGTGAGAAGGTGGGCAGGAGGCTCGGAGATCTCGTGATCGCGGTCGTGCGTTGCGCTCCGTTGTCTCTCGGGTAGTTCCGCAGATCGCAACGCCGTCGAAACGCTTTGTATTTTCTTCAAATCATTTGCATATTGTATTGTAAATACATCCTAAAGCGCTTTTTTCGACTGTCAGGGTTGCGACTATGCCCAGCTCTGATCTTCGGAATCAGGGCATGCGTGTGAGGATACGATGAGTCAGGAGCAGGATTCGTCGGACTTTGGAGCCGACTATACGGGCCGAGACGCTTTTTCAGGCGAAAAGCGATCGTCGAGTGGTCAGGGATCGGGACACTTTCGAGGCGAGGTTTTCTCCAAACGCGTTCCGGCGGGTAAAAGGACCTATTTCTTCGACGTCAAGACGACGCGTTCAGGAGAAGATTATTTTCTGACGATCACGGAAAGCAAGCGCGTAGACGAATCCAAATACGAAAAGCACCAAATATTCCTCTATAAGGAGGATTTCGGGAAATTCGTTACCGCTATTCACGAAGTCATGCGTTTCGTGCGTGATGAGTGCCTGCCTAATATGAATTTCGTGGACTTCCCGATACATCCGAAGCCGAACTGGACACGTCTTATTCACGCGAAGAGTGATCGGAACGGCAGGCGGATTTATATGTGAAAACCGGTCGACCCCGGAATTCTGATTCGACTGCACTCGTCTCAACCGCACTTCTTAAAGAAGCGCCGATTATGGACATGCCGATTGTTCTTTTGGATGGTTGAGATCTTAGAGGATCCATCGCGAAAATCCGTTAGTACATGCCCGAACAATCTCTGGATCGACTCATCGATCTCATTCGACCTCAAATTCGGAATGAGCAACCGTACAGAGTGTCCGGAGACAGGGACGTTGCGAACAAGCTGAATCAAAACGAATGTCCTTTCGACCTTCCGGAGGGATTGAAAAAGGAACTCGCCGAGATGATCTGCGAGATTCCGTTCAACAGGTATCCAACCGAGCATCCCCATCAGTTGACGGAGGCACTCGCCGAACTCCATGGCATCGAACCAGAGTGTATTGTGGTCGGCAACGGCTCCAATGAACTGACCCAAACGCTTGGGCTCTGTTTTATAACTGAGCAATCCCGCATCGTCACCCCTCGACCCATGTTCGCCCTGTACGAGTCGGTTGTTCGAATGCATGGAGGGAAAATCATTCCCGTCTCACCGAGGCCGGACCTTCATTTCGACGTGGACGGAATTCTAGAATCGATTCGACGAGAAATGCCGACGCTGACTATTCTCGCCTCACCGAACAATCCGACGGGGCTGGCAATGTCTTTTGAGGCGATCGAGGACATCTGTTCCGAGGCGTCAGGGTTCGTGCTTGTGGATGAAGCTTATCAGGATTTCAATAAGAATCCGAGTGCCATATCTCTCATGTCAAAGCACCCCAACGTCCTGGTCATGAGAACCCTTTCAAAGGGAATCGGGCTGGCCGGTCTTCGACTGGGCTACCTGCTCGGCCGGCCGGAAGTCATCCGGGAGATGATGAAAGCGCGCATGCCCTTCATGGTGGATCGGATATCGGAAACGGTGGCGCTTGCCATTCTCTCCAGGCCCGATCTCATAAGGGCCAGGCTGGACGGGATTATGAAGGGTATTCGGGATCTTGAATCCGAAATGCAGAGCATTGACGGAATCTCCATCATTCCGTCCGCAACCAACTTCCTATTGTTTCGCTCGCAAATGGACGCAGACGAACTCGCCTCACGACTCGCCGATAGGCAGGTCCTCGTCCGAAACATGCGGGGATATCCCGAGCTTCAAGGTTTCTTAAGGGTAACCACGGGTACGGAGGCTGAGAACAAGGCCTTTATCGAAGCGTTGAAATTCGCACTCGAGCGGGCTCACTGACGGCACCCGGCTGAATCGAGTGATCTTACAATTCAGACGCAATCCAGCGGTTCATGGAGTTTATTCAAGTCGATATCATCGGCCTTTCGACCAGCCCGTCCAGCGGCGGTGCGTATGCTCTGGTTTTAGGAGAAGTGGACGGAAATCGACGACTCCCAATAATTATCGGCGCTTTTGAGGCCCAGGCCATTGCCCTGGAACTGGAGAAAATTCAGCCGCCGCGTCCGATGACACACGATTTGATTCGGGATCTCTTTGATTCGGTTAATGCAGAGGTATCCGATGTAGTCATCGACGAACTGCGCGAAGGAACCTTTTTTGCGAAGATACGATTCGGGTTCAACGGGGAAAATGCCCAGCTTGATGCTCGGCCGAGCGACGCAGTTGCGATCGCAGTCCGGGTCGGTGCTCCAATTTTCGTATCCGTGGAAGTACTGGAGGAGGCCGGCATTCCTACCGAAGAAGAAGAAGAACTGGCCTCGGTCGAGTCGCCTGCAGATGATCCGGAGGAGGAGCCCAAGTCACAGCTGGAAAAAATGCAGGAGAAGCTCGATCGTGCTATTGCGGAAGAGAATTATGAAGCCGCTGCGAGCCTGCGCGATGAAATCAACAAGCTCAAAGGCAGGCAGAACTGATCCAAATATTTTTTCATCTCCGGATAAATTTCGATTGTCCCCCCTGGTTCTGCATCGAGGCAATCAACGGTCAGAGTTGATATACAGACAAGAATAATGGCCATTGAACGCCTTCCTTTCTCGGATTTCAAGTCGTTTTCCAGACTCTTTTCCACGTATGCAGGCGAATTCGATCCGCTCGCAAGCTTCTTTGCGGGAGACTTCCGGGATCCCAGGCAACGAGGACAGATCGCACTCCAGGTCGCCGATCAATTTGAGCTGAGAGAGGAGCTCGTCGAAATTCTTACCGGCCAGAACGAACGGTTTGGTGCCGGGGATGCAACGCACCGAAACATCCAGCGCCTTCTCGATCCTACTTCGGTAGCGGTCGTAACGGGGCAGCAACTCGGGCTTTTTACCGGTCCGCTTTACACCATCCTCAAGGCGGTTACCACCATCCAGCTTGCCGGACGGATCGAGTCGGACACGGGTCGCCCGGCGATCCCGGTCTTCTGGTTGGAAGGTGAGGATCACGACTTCGCCGAGGTCGCCTCCACCTCGTTGTTTCAGGGAAACCGATTACTGACGCTCAGTTATGACGGCGCTCAGAATCATCCCGACACTTATCCGTATCCCGTCGGCAGACTCGAGTTCTCTGAATCGATAATTTCGGTAATAGATCGCCTGGAAGAGGCGCTTCCCCCGACGGATTTCCGTGGAGACGTATTAGAGGCTGTACGAGAAGCCTACAAGCCGGGGACCACGTTTCTGGACGCCTTTGTGAGGTTGATGGGTAGATTTTTTGAAGGAGAAGGGCTGGTATTTGCAACCGGTGACGATCCCAGAATCAAGCGTATCGCTATTCCTCTCTTCCGGAAGGAGTTGAAGGAGCATAAACAATCGGCAAAAATGCTCGGCGAAACGAGCCGCAAGCTGGAGGACTCCTATCATTCTCAGGTTCGATCGGAGCCGGTCAACCTTTTTCTCATCATTGATAATGGACGGCGGTCTCTTCAGGCTGATGGAGACGGATTTACTCTGAAAGGCACGGACCTGCGATATACGCTGGACGACCTGCTGACCCTTCTCGATGAGAAACCCGAGACTTTCAGCCCGAACGTCGTCTTCAGACCATTGGTCCAGGATACGATACTGCCCACCGCGGCTTACGTTGCCGGACCCAGCGAAGTGGCCTATTTCGCCCAGTTCCGGCCCCTGTATGAATGGGCAGGAATTCCCATGCCAATCATCTATCCAAGGGCCAGCGTGACACTCGTTGAGCCGAAAATTAAAAAGGTGCTGCAATATTTCGGGAGCTCGATTACGGTGTTCGAGCAACAACTCGAACAGCTGTTCCGCGAAATGGTCCTTGAGAGAATGATTATCGATCCGATAGAGACATTCGATCGAGCCAGTCTCCACCTTCAGGACGCAGTTGATTCGGTCAAGTCGACCATCGAGAATATCGATCCTTCACTGGGAAAAGCCACCGAAGCTACGCGTGTCGCACTTCTTAGTGAATGGACAAAACTCAAGGAGCGCACGATCAAGGCAGAAAAAAGAAAACAGAATCACATGCGCGAAAGGCTGAGCAAGGCCCAATCGAACCTTTATCCGAACAACAGCCTTCAGGAGCGGATCATATCTCCACTGTACTTCTTCAATAAATACGGCATCGACCTTGTGAAAAGGTTCACCGAGGAAATCGAACTGGACACTACATCGCACCAGATATTCTCGCTCTGATGCCGGATCGTGAGTCGGATCAAATTGCCCTGTTCAGTCCCTTGATTGAATTGGCCGTCGAACTTTCCGCCCAGTGGCACGACGGTACGTATCGAAAAAGTCGGTGGCGGGAAGAGCCCTTCGATGCGCCCGGCAACGAATTTCTTGGCGTTCCGGTCCACGCGCACGTCACGTTCGTGGGCCTCCTCGTTCAACGTGCCGGATGGGACGACGTAACGATCGCGGCTGCATTCGTTCATGACGTTATCGAAGACGCCAATCGGTTCGGTTCCGAACTGACGCCCCAGGACCTCGCAGGCACGATCGGCCCCGCAGTCACGGAGCGCGTGCTGGAGGTAACCGAGCAGAAATACGATACGGCAGGGAAACACCGGGCCTGGCGTCCGAGAAAGGAAGACTATATCAAGAACCTTGCCGGTGCTTCTGACGGCGCCATCGCCATAAGCCTCGCCGACAAGCTGCACAATTGCTGGTCGATGAACGAGGCGCTGGAAAAAGGAGTCAACATTTTCGAAGACGATCAGAACCGAAAACGCCTGAGCGCGGGACCCGAGCAACAGATCTGGTTTTTCAGAGAAGTCCTTTCGGTTTCAGAACGACGCACGGTATGCCGTCTCGACGATCTGAGAAAATTGCTAAAGACCGAAGTCGATCGTTTCGAGATTCTGACGAGTGTTTAAGGCCTCTAAACGCTTATCACCGAGAGTGGCCCTCAGCGCGTCGAGTGGGCTTTGAATCTAGTCCGCCTCCCGTTTTGCAATCCACAGGTATTTTAAACAGGGTCCGTGTACCTTCTTCGTTCAGCGTAAAACCCGTCACACATTTACGGATCCCCTTAACCATACTCGCTTGGACCTCTCTTTCCATCGATACGAAGAATAATGGCCGACTATCCCTTCAAAGACATCGAGGCAAAATGGCAGCGCTTCTGGGAAGAGAATAAGACGTTCCGGACTCCTTCGGATGTCGACACCTCGAAGCCCAAATATTACGTGCTGGATATGTTTCCTTATCCGAGCGGGATCGGGCTCCATGTCGGCCATCCGCTGGGGTACATAGCTACCGACATTGTTTCGAGATTCAAGCGGATGCGGGGCTTTAATGTGCTGCACCCCATGGGATTCGACTCATTTGGACTGCCGGCGGAGCAGTTCGCCGTCGAGCACGGTGTGCATCCGCGAATCACGACCGAAAAGAACATTGAGAATATGGTTCGCCAGCTTAAGGCGATCGGACTCAGTTATGACTGGGATCGGAAGCTGGCAACCACGGATGTCGAATACTACCGCTGGACCCAGTGGATTTTTCTCCAGCTTTACAACAGCTATTACGATTCCGAAGAAGATAGAGCGCGCCCGATTTATGAACTCGAAGCAAAGCTCGCAGCGGAAGATCCATCCTGGGAAACGAAATCAGATGCCGAGCGGGGAACCATGCTCGCCGAACATCGGCTGGCCTACCTCGCCGAAGTACCCGTCAACTGGTGCCCCGCCCTGGGAACCGTCCTCGCCAACGAAGAAGTAACCAGCGAGGGGCGCAGCGAACGGGGACACCATCCCGTATATAAAAGGCCACTCCGGCAGTGGATGCTGAGGATCACGGCGTATGCGGATCGCCTTGAACGGGACCTCGAACTCGTGGACTGGCCCGAACCGGTCAAGCTGATGCAACGCAATTGGGTGGGCCGGAGCGAGGGAGCCCACATCGATTTTGATATAGCCAACGGCGAGCATACCAGTGGGGTTTTCACGACGCGTCCTGATACGCTGTTCGGCGCCACGTACATGGTGCTGGCACCCGAGCATCCACTCGTCGACAGGATTACGACTGAGGACCGGAAGGAGGAGGTCCTGGCGTATCTCAGAGAAGCCGAGCGTCGTACGGACATCGACCGGATGGCGGATTCCAGAATCAAAACCGGCGTCTTTACCGGCGCTTACGCGACCAACCCGGCCACGGGCAAAGAAATCCCGATCTGGATCGCCGATTATGTTCTGATGGGGTACGGGACCGGTGCTATCATGGCCGTTCCGGGACAGGACGAGCGCGACTGGGAGTTTGCCGAGGCGTTCGATCTGCCGATCGTTCGGACCGTCGAGCCACCAGCTGATTTTGACGGAAAGGCCTACATGGGAGAAGGAAAAGTCATCAATTCGGGATTCCTCAATGGTCTGTACATCGACGAGGCCATACAGAAAACCATCGCCTGGCTGGAGGAGATCGGGTGCGGCGAGGGCACCGTCACGTACAAGCTGCGCGACTGGCTATTCAGCCGCCAGCGGTACTGGGGAGAACCGTTCCCTATTCTGCATGGACCTGACGGGACGATCCGAGCCGTCGACGCCGGCCGTCTTCCGGTCGTGCTGCCGGATATGGACGACTTTCGTCCTACCGTCACCGACGATCCGGAGGCCCCCCCACTCCCGCCTTTGAGCCGGGCGCCGGAATCGTGGCGTTTTGTTGACGTGGACGGAGTCCGCTACGAAAGAGAACTCAATACCATGCCCCAGTGGGCGGGCTCCTGCTGGTATTATCTCCGATTCATAGACCATACGAACGATCTTCACGCGGTCGACAAGGAGAGAGAACACTACTGGATGACGGACCACGGCGTAGATCTGTATATAGGAGGCGTTGAGCACGCCGTACTTCACTTGCTGTATGCACGCTTCTGGCACAAGGTGCTCTACGATCTGGGCCACGTCTCGACGCCCGAGCCTTTTCAAAAGCTCTTCGTAACGGGACCCGAGCCCTTCGGACGTCTCTTCAACCAGGGGTATATCCTGGCCTTTGCCTATCGTGACGAACGGGGAATAGCCGTTGAAGCGACGGACGTTGTTGACCAGGATGGAAATCCTGCGATGGAAGTACAGGATCATCCCGGCCGCCGGTTCTTCTACAAGGGCCGGCCGGTATCGCAAGAGTACGGGAAGATGGGCAAGAGTCTGAAGAATGCCGTCAGCCCGGACGAGATCAACGGGCGTTACGGTTGCGATACGTTGCGCCTTTACGAGATGTATATGGGACCTCTCGAGGCGTCCAAACCCTGGAATACGAGGGATATCATTGGCGTCAATCGATTTCTAAGACGCATCTGGAGGAATTTCACTGGCGAGGATTCCGACGCGATTCGCGTTTCGGATGTCGATCCTTCAGACGATCTTCTCAAAGCACTGCATCGCACGATCAAGCGAGTGACGGATGACTTCGAGCGCCTCAGCTTCAACACGGCGATTGCTGCACTCATAGAGTTCACGTCGAAATTGAATCCCCTGGAGAGTATTCCACGCGCTGTAGCCGAGCCTTTTGTTCTCATGTTGGCACCGCTTGCTCCGCATATTGCAGAGGAACTGTGGCAGAGAATGGGTGGGACCGAATCACTCGCTTATGAAAGCTGGCCTGTTTGGGATGAACGCTACCTCGTGCAGGACCTGATCAAAATTGCAGTACAGGTCAACGGAAAGGTGCGCGCAACCATCATGATCGCACCGGATTCAGAGGAAGCCGACGTGCTCTCGTTGGCCAGGCAGGATGAAAACGTAGCCCGGCATCTGGAGGGGAAGCAACTGCGGAGAGAAATCTACGTTCCCGGCCGCATCGTGAACCTGGTCGCATCGTGAACCGGGTCGCATCGTGAACCTGGTCGCGGACTGATCGTTCGACAGACACCATTCCTGGATCGAACCGATATCCATGCCCGCAAAACTGGACGTACTGGTATTCGCCGCGCATCCCGACGATGTCGAGTTATTCGCCGGCGGAACCGTCTGCAGTTTGGTCGAACTCGGATATGGAGTGGGCATCGTCGATCTTACGCGTGGAGAACTTGGATCGCGCGGTACGCCGGAGCTGCGTATGGAAGAAGCGACCGCAGCCGCCGACATCATGGGCATCGCGGTCCGGAAAAATCTCGGCATGCCGGACGGTGACATTTCGAACACGGTGGATCATCGAATCGAAATTATCAGATGCCTTCGGCGGTACAGACCCGATATACTGCTGATCAACGCTCCAGAGTGCAGACATCCGGACCACGGGGCGGCGGCTCGGCTCCTTGCAGACTCGGTCTTCTATTCCGGTCTTACGAAGATCGAAACCGCGGAGACCGATGGACAGCCCCAGGATCCCTGGCGTCCGCATCACGTGATGCATTATATGCAGTCGATTCCGTTCGAGCCGACAATCGTCGTCGATGTGTCGGATGTCTGGGAGAAAAAAATGGATGCGATCAGGGCCTTCGGATCCCAGTTTCATCAGGGGGAATTTGCGGGAGGTGACGATGAACCGCAGACGTTCGTATCGAACCCTGGGTTCCTGAAGTGGATCGAGGCGCGCGCCCGAACGTACGGGTACAGAATCGGTGCGGAGTACGGAGAACCCTTCCTCTATCGACACGGCCCTATCGGTACGGACGATCCGGTAAAAATGCTTCGGAAGAAGAGGCCCTTCAGATAACAGGATGGACGACGGATGACCGGGTCTGTCAATCGTCCCAGATGAGAACGAAGCGATTCATTCCTGGTCTGAGTTCGGGAAGCACGACGAGCGATGTGCGGCCGTCCGGGAGCCGAAGGACATCCCCCTCCTCGCCGCTCAACCTCAGGTTTTTGGCTTTTGGCCTTCCGAGTCGGACTTCGAGGGTTACTCCTTGTACGGCTGCCGTGTGGCTGTTCTCAATATCGATATACATCTCATTGCGTCCGAGGGAAGAAATAATCGGACGGATGTTGGTCCGAACGCGCCACCATCTCAGAATCTCCGACATGGTTGTAATCCAGGCGCCCTCGCGCTGGGCCCGGGTCAGGGTCGCTTCGAAGTCCTGGGATTCGACTGATCGGCTGCTATACAGCTCGGGGTAGTACGGGATCGAGTAGAGCCCACGAGCTCGCCGGACGATTTCATACGTGCTTTCGAACGTAGAAGAGAGGCCTTCGACGATCGGCATGGAGGCTATGGGGGACGGAACCTCCGGCCCACGGGGAGCGGCCTGCGAAGCGGGCTGCCGGCCCGGAACGAACAGCGGCGCCGTATCTACTTCAATATCCGAGAGCAACAGTCCTTCCCTGTAATCCACGTGAGACCACCAGTCGATGTTGCCCGGGGCCAGGCTGTGAGGACCCGGTAGCACGATATAGTCGAGACCCATATCGTCCATCGCCCGCACGGTGTTCCCGTCGAAAAAGCCACCCGGAGGATATAGACCGTGCGGATCTTCCAGACCCATTTCATTCAGAGATCGTAAAAATCGCTGTTTCTGGACTTCCCAAGGTTGTCCTTTAAGTACGTGATCCGTGTCGGCGGCGATTCCGATTTCACCGATCTCGACCGCCTCGAAGTACAGATCCGGGAAAGTCGAAATGTCACCGGAGGTGAGAAAAAAGGTCGCCGGTATGTTGTGTGATTTCAGGATGTCCAAGAGGTGGCGCGTCCCGTCCATGAAGGAGATCGCATCGAATCCTACTGTTGACAGGGTTACCACCGACAATGCCATCGGATTACCGTTCGGCCACGGACTCACCGATACCGTAGTGCCTCCCGCAAGATCAACCAGGGCGTTCACGATCATGCGCTGGTAGTTCTCCTGCTGCACTGGATCCCTTGAAATATCGTGCGGGTGGAAGCGAGACCAGAAGAAGCGGCCTTCTTCCAGCGTGCCGTACAGTAGCAGGGTCAGATCCCGGAAAGCGTCCATATCCGCCCCGGTATACGTCATGGGACGACCCATGGCCACACTCGACACCGGACGCAGAGCAGTCATCGGAAGCTGGGGAGCCACATTCAGTAGATACCCCATCGGAATGCCATCGCCCAACGGTGTATTTCCGTCGATCGATTGCAGGATCCCGAAAGACTGTGCCGGCAGATCATCTACATACTCTGCGCCGAAGGCTTCCTCGAAAAAGAGGCCTCCTACCCGCGAGCCTTCTTCGTCGAATACGCCCGTTCGTCCGGAAGCGATTACGCCGCCACCATCTTTCAGGTAGTCAATGACCCGTCTTCGCTGGCGCTTCGACATGGATTCCACTGCGGGCAGGATGATCACTCGGTAATTGTCGGAAATACGCCTGCTCAAATCCTGATCGTCGAGCACTTTATACGGAACTCTGAGACCGAGCAGGAGGAGCTCCCAGAAGTACACGGCTTCGCGGACCGTCGACTCGCCATTCGGCACATACCTCGAGGTCTGGTTCGATCTGAAGAGTGCGACACGAGGCTTCTTGTACTCTTGCAGCACACTCACCTCGTGGGCGACGTTTCGAGACGGAGATGTAATCTGAACGAACTGCGCGACCGGCTGAGCACCCGCATCGTCCGCAGACATCAGCGTCGCCACAGCGACGATCGCCGACGTCAACATGATTGATATGCCGTTTCGGAACGCTACCATGGCTTCATAGATCTCAATTATTGGCGAATCGTTCGTCGAAATCAGGGGCCAGCAGATCGATGTGGAATATCCGGTACTGCTGCGGCTTCAGTTCCTTGATGGAGAGTTCAATGACGGTGCCGTTTTCCTTCAGTTGATACGCAGGAATATCAATGTCGTCCGGCACTGGCTTGAATATGTTGATCAGTTCCGGTCGAACGTTGACCGACGTGACCGCACGGCCGAGTGCGATACTGACCGTGGCCTTCTGGGCCGTGCTCCCGTTGTCGTTCGATACGCGGACGAAAATTCTCGACGGACTTCTCTGCTCGACGTCGGCATTGATACCCTTATGGATGCGCCACCAAAAAGCGATGGAATCGCCCGAGGCAATCCAGAAATTCTCCTGCTTGAGCCGGCGAACGATCGAGCGCAAAACCCCGAGTCTTTCCGGGCTACCGAGCAGATCGGGCGAGTAAATCAAATTATAGAGACTGCCTTCGTAGCTCGATCTGTTTACGCCGTCGAGCATCAGTCCTCTCAGCAATTCGTCGGGCTGATCTTCCATACCGATCATGACGTCCATGTCGCTCTTCACGGTCATACCTGTGCGAGTCAGCGTCTCGTATGGGAATCCCATGATTTTGGGTACCATCCGGCGGCCGATGGAGTCGGGCAGGAAATAGGTGTAGTGGGCTTCGGTAAGACCGCCCATGGTGTTTCGGCCCAGGATTCCGCGCTCGGTGGATCTGTAGCCCTGAACTGGACCACCGACGATTCCTTCTAGCATGCGCCGCAGGTGATCCAGTCGCCTTCGCTGAACCTCCTGCGAGCCGTCCGCTTCGATCCGGAGCGAGTCGTATACGCCTACATCACCCTGGTTATACAACCGGCGCAGGAGTTGGCCGTAAGGCGACGCATTTTCCGGCTGAACGAAATACGTTCCGGGAATGCCTTCTTGATCGAGCATGTCGGCTACCGCACGGAATCCCCCGATGTTGTCCTTGGTCACGCCCGAAATCATGGCCGCCGCATGGTATGGAGACGGCCAGTCATGCGTCCATATGACGGGTTGCCGTCGTAGATAATTGATCAGGTTCGAGAAGAAGTAATCGAGGCGTTGCTGGTCCTCGACGTCGCTCGGTCCCGTACCCATGGCGTTTCTCTGGAAGCCCATGTATACGAATCTTCCGGCCCCGTACGTACCGTACACGAGTCCCGTCGAACGGTCGAGAATATCGGAGTTTGCAAAGTCGTCCGTCGCCATGTCATACCAGAATCCGGCCGCCTTGGCGCGGTCGCGCTCCGTCACGCGAACACGAACTCCGAGGTTGTAAACCTGGATCTTGACCCGGTATCCACTCACGATGTTCGCTGTGAGGGGGGTGTTGCCCAGAAAAGTGAATCGCCGGATACCGGAGCTCGTGCGTGGATAGGGAATCTCCGTTCTGGGATCGCCTCCGGTCCACGTAAAATAGGATACCACTACGACATCCTGAACGCGCATCAACCCGTCCATCCCTCGAATCGAAGCCGTAATCGGTTCAGCGCGCGCAAAGTTGATCGTGGGCCTGGCGGAATTGAGCGTATCGTACCAGACGTAGTCCTGGAGAGGTGCAAATTCGGCACGGCGCGCCTGCTGCTGACGGACCCGCCGCACTTCTTCGCGCTCCTCCGAGATGGGAGCAAACAGATCCGCCCTGCCGTCTTCTGCCAGGTATTTCGGAAGATAGATACCTGCCGGGGTGAAACCGGGAAACGTGTCTGCATAGATTCTGTAGTTGCCTCTCCCGCGCTCGACGTAGCCTTCGAACTGAACACCGAAAGTTTCCTCCACGAAGTTCCAACCGCGCCAGGAGCCGTCTTCGCGATATACACCGGCGGTCCAGGTTGCCAGAACACTTCCGCCTCTGTTCATAAACTCCTGTATACGCTTCAGCTGCAGGTCGCTCATGGCGCGGACAGAGGGAAGAATCAGGACGTCGAAGGCATCCAAATCGCCGCTTTCAAGATCCTCGTCATTGATATCCATGAACGGAATCTT
>JACZYK010000285.1 GCA_022571135.1 Bacteroidota bacterium | reverse complement strand
CGAGGGCGAAGGTGAGGGAGAAGGCGAGGGCGAGGGAGAAGGACTAGGTGAGGGTGAGGGAGAAGGCGAGGGCGAGGGAGAAGGCGAGGGCGAAGGAGAAGGAGAAGGCGAGGAAGCTCTCGACGCAAAGGGCGCGGTCAGTGTCGTCCAGGAACTGAAAGGTCCCGAGCGGCAGGCGCTGTTCGACGCGCTCAGCGCGGTGATGCCGAGGCGTTTTCCGAGCTGGTCCGGCTTTACCAGCGCCGAGCGGTCTCGCTCGCGTACCGGCTGCTTGGCAACGTCGAAGATGCCGGCGACGTCAGCCAGGAAGCGTTCGTACGGGCGTATCGACACCTGGAGCGCTCTGAAACTCACGGCTGTTTCGTAGTTCATCCACTGGCTTCTTTCCGCTCCGCTCAGAATCAGAAAGATACAGAGGGCGAACAAGGAGAAATGGAATAAATAGAATCCTTTATTGATCAATCCACTGTGCCTGTCGATCACCTCTGAGTATTTCTCGGAAACGATAAAGAAGACTGACGCGAGAAGTATTGTCGTATTTATTCCTATCGTAGTACCCATGGCATGGGCTACCGTGATACGTGTTCCGTGCGTGAGCAGGTTGAAAGCGGGAATCGATATCATCAGAGCCAAAATCAGATTGGCGAAGATCCAGAAATCGGCAGAAAAAAGAAACCGAGCGGGTAATAGTCGCGAATACATCAGCGACGAACTGACCGTCTTTCTCCAGTTCCAGATGATATTCCCGAGAATGATGAGTTCAGTCATGCTGATCGCATAGGCCACGTACCTGATCCACGGTTCGGCGGGCAGGATATAGGTGTGGTGTCCCCAGCCGAAGAGCAGATTAGTGAAACCGATGAAATACAGCACGAACGATTGGCGGCTGTAGATGATCTTTTCGTCTCCACTGATTCTGTACATCAGGTATATGGCTGTACCATAAGTCAGCATGTTCAGGGACCCAATCAGAGTGCCGTTCGACTTCCACTGCACTGTAAGATCACGGACCACGTTGTTCCGGAAGTACGGGATAAGCCAGAGATGGGCTTCCGAGTAGGTAAACAGGAAAAAGCTGATACCCGTCGCCCACATCCACAGATGCACGGGCCACTTCCCGACTTTTCCATGAAGCGATTTGAAGTAATTGAAGGCGAACAATCCCCAGCCGATAAGAATTGACACAGAAAGGAAGGGAGGAAAAGCCATGTATTCCCGGCCACCGAAAATTCCAACTGAGAAGGATATAATTATAACAATTCCTGTAAGTATAAAGAGATATATATGCACACGTGAGTATATATTTGAATATAATTGTCCCTTTATAATATTGGGTATATAGTGATAAATACCTCCAAATATTGATAACATTATCCATGAAAGCGCAAAAGTGACATGGAGAGGCCTGATTTTATGGAATGGAAACGTACTCTTCAGAAAACTTGGAAATAAATACTGTATTCCTCCGATACAACCCACGATTACAGCGACGACGAGAGAACACAGCGCAACCAGGATAAATAGATTGGAACTGTTCTCTCTTTTCATAACGACTGCTTGACGATTCGATTCCTGGACGCCTCGAATATGGTCCATGTAAATAGTTCTAATCGTCCTCGATATCATAAGCGCCGAACCAAGTCCTTATGGCTCTTCGCTCCGGGAAATTCCCCGATGAATCCACGTACCGGAGAAATGCAGTCAGTGCTTCAATTTCCTCACTTGAGAGGTTGTAGTTGGGCATCACTTCAGACCCGACCGAAAGCATCGCCTTCACATAAGCCTCCCCTTTACCCGGAGCGGACATCACGTCTGTAAGATCGGGACCGAGATATCCACCGAGTCCATAGAGCTGGTGGCAGGCTGTGCAATTATATTTCTGCCAGAGAAGCCTCCCCTCCGCTCCCATAGCAGTAATGGAGGGGATGTTTTCAGGAGCTTCCGTTCCTTTTGTATACACGAGAGACGTGAACAGCACAAAACCCATGAGCAGGCTGAACAGCACACGTTGCTTGACAGCGGGTCGCTTCTCGATCCGGGACGACATGAGACTTTCGGTTTCTGGATGAAAACTGCGTGAGGCAGAGAAGTCCCATTCTGCAAACTGCCGAATCGAGCGCATTCATTCTGAAATCCATGGCAATATATTGGTTTCCCAGCAGGTTTAAAGCTCCTTCGGTTGAACCTTTTGTGTGACGAGCGCGGGATCGTGAGTTTCCGACCTCATAGCCGTTACGTTCGCCGGGCGAGATGCTTGTTGACGGATGACACTGAATTGTGACATATCGTACACGATTCGGCGACAACAGGTGGCTCGCCCGCTTCGTTAATGCACGCGAATCCCCGACTGGCGATCCTACCGGCTCCGCAATCCCATACCAGTAGTGAATTTGACATGTCAGATACCGTTTACCGGCGCGATAGGACCGTGCCGAACAATATTCCGGGAGTTCGATCGCTCTGCCTTCTTATTCTGATGCTCGGTTCCGGCGCGCTCGAAAGGACTGTTCTCGCACAAGAGACCGTTACAATTTCCGGAATCATCAGGGAGGCCGAGTCCGGAGAATCTCTTCCGCACGCGAACGTTCGACTCGTCGGTAAAACGCTGGGAGCAGCCACGAACATTGAAGGCCACTTTGTTATTGTCGGAGTTCCGGCAGGTGTGCATACGCTACGGGTCACGTATCTCGGGTTTCTGTCGGTTGAAGTTGACTTCGATACAGCAGAACTCGATGGTCCGATGTCAATCGAACTCATCGCAGTGACGGAAGAACTGGATGAAATTCTGGTGACGGCCGAGAGTTATTCCATCATGAAGACGGCGGAGCAGGTAAGCCGCGTCACCATCTCGCCGAGGGAACTGTCTATCCTTCCGAATATCGGGGAGGTCGACATTTTCAGATCCCTCCAGCTACTGCCGGGCATAAGCGGTACGAATGAAGGATCATCCGGCCTGTTTGTTCGCGGCGGAACACCGGATCAGAACCTGGTCTTGCTTGACGGCATGACGGTTTATCATGTCGATCACTTTTTCGGCTTTTTCAGTGCATTCAACGCGGATGCCATCAAGGACGTCAATGTCTTCAAGGGCGCTTTCCCGGCCCAGTATGGGGGTCGTACGTCGAGCGTTATCGATCTGGCGGGAAAGACAGGAGATGTGAACAATCTTGCGATCGGCGCGGGTCTCAATCTCCTCAGTACGAACGCGGTTGTCGAAATCCCTCTGGGCGGACGCGGATCGTGTCTCCT
>JACZYK010000031.1 GCA_022571135.1 Bacteroidota bacterium | reverse complement strand
GTCACCCGAGCTTAGACATGTGGGTTCTGTTGCAGCGGTTTAACAGTCCATACGGGCAAGCTGCCAGCTCGCGCGGAGACTAGATTCGAGTATTAGGTATTTCAGTCCGGGGATAGCCACTCTTAAAGGGTAGACATCCCCACGGACCGAACAATTATGCCATCCTGCCGAAGCGATCAGTAATCGCGCTTTCCACGAAGCCGGAGGGAGGCCAAGGTGGTGCACTTTTTGTGTAATTATCCAGACAAGTGCACATAAAACCACGAAAAATGGCATCTGCAAGTACTCGCAAATGCCCTTATCTCATTGTCTCCCATTGTGATCCCGGCAGGACTCGAACCTGCGACCCTCTGATTAAAAGTCAGATGCTCTACCACCTGAGCTACGGGATCTTGACCTTTGCTGGTCTAATAACGCATGAAATTACAAACTCTCGCAAGAAAGCACCAAGCCGTTCGGTGCCGTTTTATGTCGAATTCGTTTGAAGTCTGCATACGTCGACTGCAACGGCGTTCGCGCGCTCTCTACGGATAACTTCGGCCCTTATTGAGCCTCATCGATCCTCCGATTCTCTCCACAGCGTCTGCATCGGCCGGCGCATGACCAGTATACCGGTCATCTTCGACGGATCGAAATTGATGAATCCGTTAACAATGTAGATTTCTTCGGGCGTGCAATTAAATATCAGTTTGCATTCCCGGTCGCCCTTTCGGAGATCCGTTGTAAAAATGGCCGCGACGAGTCTGTTTTCAGCCCTTCCGACGAATATATCCAGATGATCGCCGTCAGTTCCTTTCGTCTCATTCACGTATCCGTAGTCGATCGGATACAAGATATCGGTGTGTACCGGGTGGACGGAGCCCCGCAACCTGTCCAGCGTGATTCCGTTCTCCGAGATGATCCGCTCCCAGGCTTCCCAGTTTGGCTGGAATGATCCGCTAGTCATCGTCGTAGGCGATCCGGATGTGCAGATCTTCGAGCTGATGCTGATCGACCCAGTCCGGGGACTGAACCATCAGCTCCTGGGCGGTCTGAGTCTTCGGGAAGGCGATTACCTCGCGAAGGGAACGTGCTCCGGATAGGAGCATTACGATCCGGTCGAGTCCCAGAGCGATTCCGCCGTGCGGAGGAGCCCCGTAACGGAGGGCCTCCAAGAGGAATCCAAACCGGGCGTCGGCTTCCTCCTGGTCGATCCCGAGGAGTTTGAACATCTGCCGCTGTACATCCTGTCGGTGGATCCGGATCGAGCCACCTCCGATTTCGCTTCCGTTCAACACCAGGTCGTAGGCCCGCGCTCTCGTCGCGCCAGGATCGGTGAACATGGTCTGAACGTCGGAAATCCGGGGGGATGTGAACGGGTGGTGCACCGCTACGTACCGCTCCTCGTCTTCGTCCCACTCCAGGAGCGGAAACTCGGTTACCCAGACAAATTTCCACGGTCCATCGGTTCCTGTCGGGATGAGGCCGATATCGTTGGCCATGTGTAGTCTAAGCGTTCCCATCTGCTCGAAGACCGTGGGCGAGGCGCCGGCTAGAACGAGAACGAGATCTCCAGTTTTCGCACCCGACATCTCAACCGCTTTACCGACGAACGACGCCGGAAGCACATCCGATTTTACGCTTGAAAGCACGTCTGATCCGTCCGAGGGTAGGCGGAAGTAGATGAGTCCGCCTGCACCGATCTTTTTTCTGACGATGTTCTTGTCGAGGCGGTCCATGGCTCCGCGGCCGCGATCTCCCTCTCCCGGAACGACGATGGCGACGATGCTTCCCTTTTCGGAGAGGACATCATCGAAGACGCGGAATCCGGATCCTTCGAACGCCTCGCTCACCTCGTGCAGTTCCAGTCCGAATCGGAGATCGGGTTTGTCCGATCCGTATCTCCGGATGGCCTCGTCGAAAGATATTCTGGGGAAAGGAAGCAGCAGTGCCACGCCCTTGATATCCTTCCAGATGGCCGCCATCAGGCCTTCGTTGAGTTCGTAGATCAGTTCTTCGGTAGCAAACGTCATCTCGATGTCAATCTGGGTGAATTCCGGCTGCCGATCGGCGCGTAGGTCTTCATCCCGAAAACACTTCACGATCTGGAAATAACGGTCCAGACCCGCAATCATCAGGAGCTGCTTGTATGTCTGGGGCGACTGGGGGAGCGCATAAAACTTACCCGCGTGAATCCGGCTCGGAACAAGAAAATCTCGCGCTCCCTCCGGCGTGGATTTCATGAGAACGGGTGTCTCGACCTCGATGAAATCCTGCGAGTCGAAGTAGCGCCTGATCGACTGATAGCACCTGTGCCGGAGCAGAATCTTCTGCTGAACATTCGGCTTTCTCAACTCCAGATAGCGATACTTCAAACGGAGGTCTTCATTGGCATGCTGCTGCTTCGCTTCATGCGCCGATACGGTGAAAGGAAGGGGTTCGGCGGTGTTCAGAATCAGCACGTCCGTCACCCTTACTTCAATCTCGCCCGTCGAAAGTTTCTTATTGATCGCATCGTCGGCACGGGCGGCTACCGTTCCCCGAACCGACACGACAAATTCACCCCGAAGACGCTCGGCCACGTGATGGACCTCTTTCTGCTCCCCGGGTTCGAATACGATCTGCGTGAGTCCGTAACGATCTCTCAGGTCGACGAATATGAGGCCTCCCAGGTCGCGTCGGGTATCTACCCAGCCTTTGAGAACAACCTGATCTCCTATGCTCTTGGCTCTGAGCGACCCGCACGTGCACGTCCGATGGCCATGAGTGTCTACTGTCGTTATCGCGGTCTCTGTGGTCATATGATTGCAAAAAAGGCTTGTTGGCCCGATGAAGAGAAGCTTAAGAATATACAGACCTCTGGTCGGATCAGAGGGTGCCCGCGGCTGAAAAATTGGTTTGGACACGGGATCGGTCCATTCTCTATCTTTGGGGCGGCAATTTCTCACCAGCCTATCCAACCCTATGTCAACGCAAGCGACTGGCACCGTGGCGGACAAGAGTTTCTTCGGGCATCCGCGTGGCCTGGCCACACTCTTCTTTACAGAGATGTGGGAACGTTTCAGTTATTACGGAATGCGCGCGCTGCTCATCCTGTTCATGACCGAAGAAACGATTTCCGCCAATCCCGGCCTCGGTTTCGATGTCACCACATCGGCGGCGATTTACGGTCTATATACCAGCCTCGTTTACCTGCTGGCTCTGCCCGGAGGCTGGGTTGCAGACAACCTCTGGGGCCAGAGGAAGGCCGTTTATGTCGGCGGATGGATCATCGCGATGGGCCATTTCACTATGGCCGTGCCGACCCGGTATACTTTTTTCCTGGGTCTGGTTTTCATCATCATCGGTACCGGACTCCTGAAGCCGAACGTCAGCACCATCGTCGGTGAACTCTACCCCGAAGGAGGCGCCGCTCGCGACGCGGGATTCTCCGTGTTCTACATGGGAATCAACCTGGGTGCACTCATTGGACCGCTGCTTTGCGGCCTGGCCGGAGAGAATTACAACTGGCATTACGGCTTTTCGCTGGCCGGCATCGGCATGATCCTAGGACTCGTTCAGTTCAAGTACGGCTACAAATATCTCGGCGATGCCGGAAACCTTAAAACAGACGACGATGCCGCTACCATTGCCAGGAAAGCGAAGAAATTCTACGCGATGATCGGATTGCTGGGCGCGCTCATTGTGGTATTCGGTTTTCTTGTCTCTTCCGGCGTATGGGCTCTTACCCTCACCGATATCGCAGCCGGTCTGGGCATTCTCATACTGGTGCTGGCGGCCGTGTATTTCATCTACCTCCTGTACTTTGCCGGACACACGAAAGATGAGAAGAAGCGAATCGGGGCAATCATCTGGCTCTTCGTTCTTGCGGCGATCTTCTGGTCAGGATTCGAGCAGGCCGGGTCTTCTCTCAACCTGTTCGCAAAAGAACTGACGGACCGGGTCGTTCTCGGCTGGGAAATGCCGGCCTCCTTCCTGCAGTCGATCAATTCGACCTTTATTATCATTTTTGCTCCCATGTTCGGGGCAATGTGGATCTGGCTGGCAAAGCGCAAGGCTAATCCATCCATTCCGGTCAAGTTCGCGCTGGGTCTGCTCGGACTCTCGGCCGGGTTCTTCGTGATTTCCTGGGGCGCTGCGAATGCCACGCCCGGGACGCCGGTTTCGCCGTCCTGGCTGGTCGTCATGTACTTCCTGCACACCGTCGGAGAACTTTGTCTCTCGCCCATCGGTCTTTCGTCAATCACGAAACTCGCCCCGGTCAACCGCATGGGTCAGATGATGGGCGTCTGGTTTGTGGCAACCGCACTAGGCAACCTGTTCGCCGGTCTCGTAGCCGGCCGGCTCGAGACACTGGCTCCCACGAGTCTGTTCGGGAGCGTCGCTATGATGATCGGGGCCGCAGGTATTGTGGCCGTAATCTTCAGCTCACGCGTTCAGCGACTGATCAAGGGGGTCGAGTGAGTCATTTCAGAACGTGGGATTCAAGCGCAGCCACAGTGTGGGCTCGGTACCGGTCCCTGTGTTTTTAAACGGCCAGGTCATTTCGAGTCGAACATGTCGGTTGTCGAGGGCTATGCCGAATCCGGCTGCAGGAACAACGTCGTCAAAGCCGAAAGAGTCCTTACCGGAACTGTTCGTCCAGCCCGCATCGAAGAGTCCGAACAATGTCATGTCGTCGAATATGTCGTCAAGCAGCCCGGCATTGTAGAGGGCATATTCGGCGTTCACCAGCAACATCCTCGTTCCGAAGAACACGTTCTGGGGATAGGCTCTGATGGATCCGACACCGCCGAGTGTAAACGCTTTCTGAAGCGGGACTTCGCCGTCGGCATACCCTGTCCTCAGGCGCAGGCTTAATCCCGAATCTCGGCTGAGCCGGACATAGGATCGAAGGTCACCCAGATAGCGGGTGAAGGAGAAATCTCCGCCCATTCCTTCTGCGAACTCGGCCTCGAGTCGAAACGCCATGCCTTCGGGACTGTAACCGAAGGCATGAACGCTCCCTCCCTCGACAGAGACCACGATGGACCGCATCGTACCTGGGTCTATCGCCGGGTTGATCCTGAACGGATCGCCTCCGAACAGGGACCAGGATGACTCTTTCTTCAGGCTCCGGTATTCGTCCTCTCTGTAACCCGCGCTGAACTGGACGTAGGGTGTGAGCCGGCCCACGACGTACGCCGTCCAACCTTCTATTTCGTAGTAGTCGAAGAAGTCATGCCGGAAAAGACCCGCTGCAAGCGTGTTTTCCGACCAGCTCGATTTCCACAGGTCTCTTGTGGCAGTGTTCTTCCGATAGGCGCCTCCGAATTTTATGTCGAAATGATCATTCCGATCCGCACGGCCCCAGCGCGTCTCTGCTCCAATTTCGTAGCGCACATCGTCGAGTGAGAACGCGTAGCCTACCTGTCCATAGATCCGACCCCGGTCGTAGCTGCTCCACTCGATGGGCAGACGCCGAAAGCCGAGCACAATACCTTCGACTCGGTTGTAACGCAAGGCGGGTATCGGTCGATAGAGTGCGTGTTCGTGGAAAGGCCAAGAGTAGGTGAACTCTCCGACGAGAAGGCCTCGGCGTGAGAATGCCAGCGTACATTGCTGGGCCAGCGAATATCGAATTTCCGACGGTTTCTGTTCCACCAGTCTTCTTCGTCATCCCGGTCTGTGCGCCACCATGGTTCGTCTTCTTCCTCCTCGGACCACGCTCGCACGCGGACTCCAGTGCCGGAATCCTCCGAGTACCGTCCGGATTCAAGCCACCTCGAGTCTGCCCGCCGTTCCAGAGACCTGGCCAAATCGAGTGCTCCGTTCAGATCTTCGATGACCTCGTTAAGGCGCTGCGCCAGGTGGTCGTGCGATCGATTCAACTGCCGGGCGATCGAGCGCAAATCTCTCCTGATTTCCAGAAGCGCATCCATCAGATCATCGTCGTAGACGGGACCGCTCGGTCCCCGGAAGCCTCCGAATCCTCTCGCCGTATGCGAGAGACGACCCGAAAGTCTGTGGATTTGATCGGATATCGGGGCAGCCGCGTGTTTTCGGGTAATGTCTTGTAGACGTGCAACTACGGTCCGAAGTGCTGAAACCAGGGTTTCGTTTTCCGCCGGATGACGGTTGGTAACGGCTGCCTCACGCTCCTGTGCGAGCAGGGTATTTCCTGAAACCGCCAGGAAAGCGAACAGGCAATAGTATAATTGAGCGCTTCATGAGCGGATTCACCTCGATATGCGATACTTCTCCTGTGTGCCGGAAATCCGGCGTAGAAGAAGTACGAGTAAGCCTTCAAAAAAGGGTTACATATATTTCTGTGCCCCCTGTTTCGAGCTATAATTTGCGCTCATTGATCGAGCGCCTTCCGACGAGTTCTCATACATTGAGCAATGCCGACAACCACACCACCAAGCGGGCGCTATTTATGAACCGTCCCCGAATTCTGGTCATCACCCCGGATGACGTACTGCGCGACCGTGACGGACTGTCCGTGTATACCGGCCAGATGCTCCATGCCATATCGAGGCATGCGGACGTCGAGGTGCTTTGCCTCAAACCGTCGATCTCCCCGTCCGGGCGTGGTGCGGTGTCACCCTATCGTTGCCATCACATCGACTGCAGGACCATTCAGTTCGTTGCCCGGGTCCGCTCCACCATTTCGGCGAAACCATCGTATACACTCGAATACCGAAAACAAAGGATCGTTGCGTCTGCAGAGGCGCTGATTCGCCAATTCGGCCCCGAGGTAGTCGTGTTCAATCATCGCCGAGCCGCCTGGTTGATACGTCATATCGGGGTTGGGGATAGCGTTCGCCGCGTCTACGTTTGCCACAATGCAGAAGCCAGAAGTATCCAGACCCTCGCGCGACTGATCCGCAATCCGGTTGCACGTTTCCTGGCCGGACGAGACGCCCGGAAGACAGCCGTCCTGGAAGAGAAGGTGATCTCGGACAGCGATAAGGTCATCTGTATCTCGCGCGAAGATGTTTCCGATTTGCGCCTTGAGGAAAGAGGAATCAACCACGCCGTGATTCCACCGTGGATGCCGGATCGACCGCGCCGCGCGCCAGAGAACGGGGGTCCCCCGACCATCCTGTTGGCCGGTTCCCTGAACTGGCCGCCGAAGTTGAAAAACGCGACGTGGTTCACCAACGAAATTTTACCGAAAATCAGGAAGCAGCGACCGGAAACGAGGCTCATCGTTGCGGGCCTGGAAGCGAGTCGACTTCAGAAGCACCTCGGATCTACCGAGAATATCGAGATTCACGAATCGCCTGATTCACTGGATCCGTTCTTCGCCGAGGCGAGCGTTTTTGTCATCCCCGAGAGACAGGAGGGAGGCCTGAAAATAAAATCTGTGGACGCCGCCTCAAGAGGATTTCCGATCGTCTCGACTGTCGCCGGCGTTTCCGGGGCTCATCTGAAACATGAGCAGCACGTACTGATCGCCGATTCAGCCGACGAATTCTCCGCTGCGGTACTGAGGTTTTTTGAGAATCCTGATCTGGCTCGAAGGCTCGGGAATTCAGCTCGCGCTCTCGCAGAGAAGTACTTCAATCGAGAAGTCGTCGACGCCTCATGGGTTCGACACATCGTGCCGGGAGCGTGACGGGAGAATCCTGGAAAATATCGTTTCGGCGAATCGATCCGCAGAATTGTCCCGGGCGAATCTCGCTGCCGACTCCGGGTCGAACAGGGTTTTAGCGTCATCCCGGAGAGCAATTTCGATGGCCCCGGCAAGCTGTACCGAATCAGTCGTGTCGACCGGTGTACCCAGCGAGTGCTCCCGAATTTGTTTGCCCACAAGCCCGTAGTCGCTCCCGACGACGGGTATCCTCGCGGCAGCTGCGCGAATCAGGACGTTGCTCGATCCGATGTGCCTTCGGTACGTGACGAGTGCCACATCTGCCGCTTCAAAATAGTCTCCTATTTCGCCCTCGTCTATGAAACGGTCCAGATTGATCACCTGTACCGAAGTGCCACCTTCCAATCGTTCCAGTGCAACGCGTACATCCTCATATTCAGTCTGAGGCGGTTTTCCTGCCACGAGCAGCGTCGTTTTTTTCTGGCGATGACCAGGAAGGGCTCTGAGCGCTTCGATCGCTTCGTGAATACCTTTTCTCGCGCTAACGACTCCGAAGAAGAGCACGACGGATCTGCCATTTTTAACCCCGAGAAGGCGACGAGTGGCTTGTCCGTCCCTCGTCGGAGCGCTCTCCGAAAACCCGTCCGGAAGCCAAAGGGCGGGCTTGCTTGAACGGGATGCGTTTATAACCGGGACCGCGTAGGGATCGAGGCAGAAAAGGTGCCGAAAGGAAGGATTATTCAGTGCGAGAGACAACAGGAATCGCTTGCGGAGTTTCGTCATTAAAAACTCGCCTCGGTAGTGGAATGAGGGGCGAAAGTAGACACCCGAACAGGCCACTCCCATGATCTTCCGACGGGCCAGCGAGAACTGACAATGATCGAAGTACATGAGCAGCACGTGATCCGGACTCGTGGCGCAGATACGACGGCCCAGAACGTCTCCGTGGATCCGATCGTTCTTGAGGACACCATTTAGAGATAGGGTGCCTTCTTTCGGAGCTTCCGCCGGAGAGACCGACGTAAGGGCGAGACCGGAGGCGGTCATCTTCTCGATCCAGTCACAGAATTCCACATGGCGCCTGCAGAAATCCGTAGTGACCACCAATTCAAGTTTCCCCGACAACCCTCTTTCGATCCAATACCGGGACAGGAGCTCCAGATACATGCGGTGGTGGCCCCCGGAGTAGAGATCGAAAAGGAGGATATGTGGATGGTCAGCCATTCTGGAATGAGGCGCGTCTCCTGCCGGCAAGCGTAAAGCATCCTCCCACGATTCCCGTCATGATGGCAACAATGAACATCGCGTCGTTGATGTAGAATGGGTTCGACGTGTTTGCGCTAAGGGCGAAGGCTGCGAAAGAGGCGGCCACACCGAGGCAGGCCATACGCAGATAATCCGGTGCCGTCGGGGATCGAAACACCCTGACCGCCTTTCTTACGATGCTTCCGAGGAAAAAGAGCATCATTGCCAGTCCCCAGATGCCAAACTTGAACAGGAGTGCGATATATCCGTTGTGAATGAAGGCCCTCTGGAATGTGAATTCGAATGTCAGGTCGTAAAACTGATAGGGAGTGCCCATTCCGTAACCGAGAATCGGGTTGTTTACTATGTGCTCCCAGACGGCGGCCGATTCGCGAAAACGATTGACGAGTGAGAGGTCGGACGATACTGCGCTCCCGATTGAGAGGAATCGGTCCAGAAACCCGGTCGCGATCAGCAGTATGTAATCGCCTATTACCACATAGCCAATGAGAAACACGCCCAGAGCCGAGAGAAGCCCGACCGCAAAAAGGTGTACTCTCACGCGCGGCGGTACGACGAAGAAAATGAATGCAGTGCCCAGCAGAAAGGCGACCCAGTAACCACGGCTTTGAGTGAGAATCAGGCCACCAAAGAAAGCCAGAAAAACCCCTCCCAGCATGAGGCGATATTTCCAGCCTCGGGCATACAGGAAGTACGCGAGGGACAGGAAGGCCGGCACCATCAGGAGCGATTCATTCGTAACGGCCCGGCCACGGGTTACCTGCCACGCATACGTTGCGTTCAGAACGATCTCCTGATAATTGACGACGTTTCGAACCAGAACGAAGAGTCCTATCCAGGCGATGACGGCCATCATGGCATGGAGACCCTTCGGATATCGCTCGACGGCCTCGCGCACGGGGAAATAGAAAGCCAGCAGGGACAAAGACAGCCATTCTCCCATCACCATTCGAAGTGAGCCCCCGAACACGAGCGTTACGCCGATCGAGAGCGACATCAGAATGAGGAACAGAAAAAGGACCCTTTCTTCCCGGCGCTCGAAGAGCTTCTCCCGATACAGAAAAAGACGCGTAATGAACCAGTGGGCCAGGAAGCCCAGGTAGTAGAGTCCGTAGAGGACTTCCCTCGGCTGGATGCCTTCTTCGAAGTCGGCAATCAGTACGAAACTCGCCAGTACCAGACACAGGTTCAGCAGAGGGTGCTGGAACAGATACCAGGCGAAAATACCGGCCAGGAGGAGGACCGGGAAAAAGGGAAGGAGAGAGGGCGCCTTCCAGGCGAGCAGGACGCTCAGGCCGAGCCCGGCGGCGAGGCAGGCGCTCAGCACACCGTTCCCGAGTCGTCCAAAGATTCTCGAGGACGGTCCGGATAGGGACGCGGTTACCATGGGAGAGAATACTAGCGTCTAGCGGGTTCGGCCGAAGCTGCTTCTCCCAGCCGGCGGGCAAAGTAGCGGTAGTTCTTTTTCCACCAACTGGCGATAAGGACATAGACCACAACGAGTATGAGGGCGGACAGCGTTGCCGCGATCACGATGATGGATCGTTTCGGCTTGAATTTCTTGGTCGGTGCGATGGCGGCATCGACCACCTGGAGCGCCTCGATCTGACGCTGCTCTTCGAAGCGCGCCTGCTCGAGCATGGGCGCGACCAGTTCGAGAATTCGCTGTTGGATCGTCTGATTGAGCGTCAAACCCAGGTAGGCGCGGACCATGGTCGGGGCATCTTCCTGTGAAACCGGCAGGACCTGTTCCTTTCCGGCCAGCGCAGCTTCATAAAAACGATTCGCCGCCTCTACGATTTCCCCGTAGGCCTTCACCTGCACGTTGCCGGCTCCGAACTGGCTTTTCAGCGTTTCATACTGAATCTGGGCCTGGAGCGCATTTACACGAAGCTCCGCCAGCTGATCGAAGTAGGCCTGCGTCTGGGCTTCCAGATCGAAAACGCCGTAGCGCTCCTGAAATGACTGGAGCGAGTCGAGGATACCGGCAATCTCTCTCTCCGACTCCAGATAGCGATCTTCCACGTAGGAGCGAAAATATCCGGCAGAGCGCGAGGACAATTCGTTGTTTATCCGATCCAGTGCCCGGACGAAATAGTTGGACATTTCTGCAGCGCGGTTCGGATCCTTATCCAACACCTCTACGGACAGGAAATCGTATTCGTCGTCGATGACGAAATCGACGTTGTCCTCAAGCGTCTCCAGCGCGTCCTCCAACGGCGTATCGCTGTCTTCTTCCCCGTAGACCGTGATCAGATCGAACGTGTCGACTACGCTTGTGAGTACCGATCGGCTGTTCAGAATAGCAAGATATCGGACATAATCTCCGCCCGACGAGCCTAGCAGTGACCGCGCCGCCGAAGAGAGATCTCCAAGAAGCGCCGCTGAGAGGCCGCCCGAACCGCTGTCGGAGAGGAGAAGCCTCGAAGAAGCTTTATACCAGTTCGGTAGAAACAGGCTGATGACGACGGAGAGAACCGCCATACCGCCCGTGATCCCGATGATAAGCGCTTTCCGGCGGTAGAGCGTACCCAGGGTCTGCCACCAGGCCTCGTCCGCTCTGGCAGATCTCTGCTGGTCCGAGAGAGAATAATCTTCCATAACCGATTTGTTTTACGGGACTGATATTCCGGATCCGCACGGATTTAAGGCCCTAGTTGCGCCGGAGACTGATAATGAGAGCGACGACTGTAGCAACCGTAGCAACCGACTGTAGAACCGTCTGCATTGTCCTGATCCTGGCATCGGCGCGCGTGCGTTCCTGTTCGGTGATCAGCCGCTGAAGTTCAGGCGAGTCCGCTACATCGAGGGCGCGATCGATGAAAATCAGATCCCCTGACTGGAGAATTCGTGATCCGACAGTGGTGAATGCCCCAGTCGCCGGGTGGACGATGTACAGTTTGGAGGCGAACTGTCCCCGTCCGCCTACAGTCTCGATATAGTCTTCCGCCGTACGGCCGGCCGTAAATGAAACGAATCCCGGTCTCGTGACCTGGCCGAAAACGTAGATCGTATTTTCGTCGCGAGGAATGACCAGGCGGTCGCCGTCCCTCATGAGGACTGGCTCTGATGAGTCTTCGAGGCTTTTCTCCAGATCAAGAGAGACGCGGTTTTGAAGTCTCAGCTCCTGTGCGAAGTAAGCACGGCTAAGGAAGTCGAGATCCGTCAGACGAAGTCTCTGCATGATTTCGGTCGTATCGGCCGCGAGCCTTCTGCGTAGGCTTTCGATCGGCGATTCGAAACGGCTACGGGAGACTGATCGCCTTGGCTGTGGAAGGGATCTGCGGATCAGGAAGGCGCCGCGAAGAAGCGCGTCCGGCCGAAGGCCACCCGCGAGTTCTAGGAGGTCCTTCAGCGTGGTCTGTTTATCCACGATAGGATACGTTCCCGGATGATTCACCATTCCGTCAACGGTCGCCGATCCCAGAATATTGGGAGTTCGGGCAATGGAAACATGATCTCTCGCATGTAACTTAAATGAACCTGTGCGAGGCGTCAGGGCCTCTTCTTTGGTGAATTCGTGCTGTTCCGTATCACCATTTGGAAGCGTACGAAGGACTCGGACGTTATCCACCGAGGCATCCGCGTCGAATCCACCAGCGACGGCCAAGAGATCCGAGAGCGTATCGCCATCGCGGTAATCATACGGGCCAGGAAAGGGCACCGCGCCGTCGATATAGATGCTCGAGAACGCCGGATCGAACGCGGGAACGAAGATGACGTCGCCGTCCCGGAGGAATGGATTATGTGATGTCTCCCCCGTTGAGAAATAGTGGAGCAGGTCTACGGATTCCTCCGTCCCGTCCGTATGGACGAGCTGGATGTTTCGAAGAGAAGGTTGAAAATCCGGGTTGGTAACCGCCGTTCGAGTCGTGTCCGAGAATACGATTTCGAGAATGCTGGAGACGCGTGCTACCGGGAGTGCGAGATAGCGCCCCGGGACCGGCACGGCGCCCGATACGTGTACGTAGAACTGCCTGGACTGCGTCAGCACCAGGTCGACGGGCGTATTCTGAAACGATTGTTCGAGCCTTTCGAGAACCGTCGCCCGGGCCCGCGCCAACGTCATGCCCGCGACCATGACGGGTCCGGTATCCGGAAGCAGAAGGCGGCCGTCGGCGCCCACGGCGATCGGTGTCGCCGCAGCCTCCAGAAGGCCGATCGAGATGGAGAAGAAATCTCCCGGACCGACGATATAGGTCTCCGGATCCACGGCGCCTTCCATTGGCAGCATCGACGTCGAAAACGCACCCTGTGCCAGTCTCTGCCTTAACTGGGTCAGTGGATTACTCGACAACATGGTTAGGCCGTAGGGATCGAACCCTGTCTGCCGGGCTGAAATGATCTGTACAGGAAGTGTGCACGACACGACCAGTAAACCGAGGACATACCCGGCCTTAAAACCGTTCTTGATGTGCGTCATGGCAATAAATCCGATCGAATCTTTGAAAGCGCGAAAATCGGCGCTACAGGTTGGCTGCTGGTAGCGAATTGAAAATAGGCAGCTGATCCGATGTAAAGAAAACGAGAGTTGTCTGAATTTGACGTAAACTAAGGTTTCTTACGCCTCTACGCAATCAAATCGACCTGTACATGGGTTCTGAGCAGATCGTGCGCGTATCAGCGCCGGCGAAGATAAATCTTGGTCTGCACGTGCTGGGCAAGCGACCAGACGGTTATCACAACATCGAAACGGTATTCGTCGCCATCGGATGGTGTGACGAACTCGAATTTCGCCCTTCTGATACGCTGGAATTGATCTGTTCGGATCCGCGGCTTCCGACAGACAAGACGAACCTGTGCATGGCTGCTGCTTCGCTGATGGCGAAAGCCTGCGGCGTCGATGTCGGAGCCACTATCCATCTGGAGAAACATATTCCCTACGGCGCTGGGCTGGGCGGCGGATCGAGCGACGCAGCGGCTACGATGCGCGGATTGAGCCGGTTATGGGGAGTGACTGTCCGCGATGAGGAATTAGTTGCTGTCGCTGCGCAACTCGGATCGGATGTCCCGTTCTTCTTGAACGCGCGTCCATCGGTAGGCGAGGGTCGAGGGGAGATGTTGACCGCCCTCGAACGCGTAATTTTGCCTCCCTTCGTCACCGTCGTGGTTCCGAATGTGCAGGTATCGACAGCCGACGCGTATGCCAGTCTAAGGCCGGAAAAACGGACACGCCCGCCGCTGGGGACCATGATGAGCTCCGGTGAGGCCACTGACTGGAAAGGCGTTCTGAGAAATGAGTTCGAGGCGTCGATCTTCTCGATGGTTCCAGAACTGGCCGGGATCAAGGAGAAATTGTACGATGCGGGCGCCGTTTATGCGTCGATGAGCGGGTCTGGATCGGCCGTCTACGGGCTGTTTCAGGACGAACAGGGGGCCTCGAGGGCGGCGCAGATGGGGAAACATCGGAGTTGGTATGGGCGGATGCTCGTATGATCTGCTCTACCGGGCGAGTTGTGGCCGTCTGTGCGCTAAGTGCTTACCCACATAAATCCGCCTACATTCGAGCGATGCTGCATCCCTTCCGACTTCGTTGTACCTCCTTGCTGTAGCCCTGCTACGCCACGTCGGCACGCCTTGTCGGCCGGGCGCATCATCACTCTCGGTGTTGCGCGGATTTATCCGACTAAACACCGTCGCCCGAAGCTTCTCACCAGGCGACTCGCCCACGTCGCCTTCGATTTCCGGGCGCCAGAACACTGTCGGCGGGAGGATTGGGGTCTCTGTCCAGAATTGCTCCAAACAGACTGGGCATGGGGAACCTGCTCTCCTTACTGAGGAACGTCTCATCCTCCGCGGTGGCTCGAGTGAGGAAATTGCCGACTAAATACATCGCCGTATGGGCTCCCTGACCCCAGTAGAGCGTCTTCAGGCTGAATCGGGCATCATTGAAGCCTACCCAGGATCCCACGACCAGATCCGGGTGCATTATCATAAACCAGTTGTCGGTACTGAACTGCGTAGTACCGGTTTTACCCGCCAGGTCGTATCCTCGAAGTCGAGGATATCTACTCTTGAGACGAATGCCCGTCCCCTTTTCGATGACCGCCCTGAGCATATCGATCATGGTGTACGCGGTCGCTTCCGAGAGCGCCTCGCCCGGTTCCGGCCGGGCTTCATATAGGACGTTTCCAAAGCGGTCTTCTATTCGAGTAACGAATGTGGGTTGGTATAACAGACCGCCGTTGGCAAACGTACTGTAAGCGGTCGTCATCTCGAGAAGCGTCACGTTACTCGTTCCCAGAGCGAGGGATGGAACGGCGAGGAGAGGACTCTTAATCCCCATCCTGCGGGCATAAAACGCCACCCGCTCCGCGCCGACCTCGTTCATCAACTGCGCCGTGATGGTGTTCTTGGAGTACGCCAGACCCTCGCGCAGCGTCATCATCCTCCCGGTCATTTTCTCCGTATTCACGGGTCGCCATATGTTACCCATTGCGTCCATGATGGAGACCGAGTCGTCAGGCAGCGTGTAATACGGCGACCAGCCATTGTCGATAGCCGCTGTGTAAACGAACGGCTTGAACGTGGATCCGGGTTGCCGTCTCGCAGTCCCGACATGGTCGTACCAGTCGTCGGCGAGTTCGCGGCCGCCCACCCATGCCTTGATATAGCCCGTTTGTGGATCCATGGCAACCAGTCCGGACTGAAGTCTCGTCTTGATGGTCTTGAGTGAATCCATAAAGGACTCATTCT
>JACZYK010000284.1 GCA_022571135.1 Bacteroidota bacterium | reverse complement strand
GTATTCGATACAGCTAGATACCTCGAACAGAAGTAAAACTACTTCATCAGCACCATTCGCCGGTTGGCCACACAGCATCCGGATTCGATCCGAAAGATTTACGACCCGCTTGCCAGGCCACCGTCGGTGCGGTGCAAGAAAAAACGGAAACATATGCATATTTAGTACATACATATGCATATGAGAACGACTCTAAATATTGATGATGGGTTGATCAGAGAAGCCTCTCGCCTCACGGGTGTGACGGAGAAAACGGCCCTGGTCCGTATGGGACTCGAGGCGCTGATCGAAAAAGAAAGCAGCCAACGACTCGCAATGCTCGGTGGTACCGAGCCGTCGCTCCAACAGGTACCGAGGCGGCGGATTCGATGAGTAATGCCCCGGTCCTGGTAGACACGTCTATCTGGATCACCCATCTACGCGGCGATGAAGACCGCCTCGTCAAAGAGTTGGAACAGGGTTACGTGCTCTGCCATCCCTTCGTTATCGGAGAATTGGCCTGTGGCACACTTGAAAATCGCCGGGAAATTCTATCCCTACTGGAAGCCCTGCCTCGGTCTCCTGCGATTTCCGACAAAGAGGCACTTCATTTCATACATCGAAACGAGCTGTATTCGAAAGGGATTGGTCTAATCGACATCCATTTGCTGGCCTCGGCAACACTGGCCCGTGCGCGCTTATGGACGGGTGACAGGCGCCTTTCTCAGGTGGCAAAGACGCTGGGGTTGTCGATGTAACGAAGGCCCGGTGTGAGACCTGGCCGCTTCCACCCGATCAGTATCTCCAACTCGTTAGATCGGCTCCTTCGGGAGCCGTCCTCTCGATCTGCTCCAGAATCGCGGGCAGGTACATCGTGTTGTAGCGAAGGCGGCTGATCGCATTCGAGTTTTCCTGGTCGCCGTTCCAGCAGTGCTCGGCGCGGTCTCCGTAGTCGACGACGCCTCCGTAGTATGGATCCGTGGTGCTCTCCAGAAACTCTTCCATCAGGTAGGCGGCGTTATTCAAATAGTAGTTGTCCATGTCGCCGGCGTAGACATGAATTTTGCCCACAAGTTTCGGACCAAGCGTCTCCCAGTCACGCTCCAGGATGTAGCGGAGGTCGTAGTTCTCGCGCCAGTATGCGGCCACTTCGTGGTCGATCGCTCCTGTGTATTTGTCCCAGATCGGTTTCGGATAACCATCATCGCCCTGAGGGGAATAAACAGCCTGCCAGATGTCGTATTGATCACCGGAGCGCGTATTCGTCCCAATCACGAGTTCGAGACGGTTGTAATCCCGGACCGTGGCCTGAAGCTGGCCCAGCCAGTTTCGGTGTCCCGGACGCTCCAGCCGGCGGAAGTCTCCAGCGTAGTAGTAGGCGTTCTCGTCTTCGTAAATATTTACCTGCGTGTACTCCCGGAAGTCGATCGGGTCAGGGCAGGCGGCAAAGGCGCCGTTGTACTCGTCCGGGTAGAAGACCTGTACGGCGAGCGCTTCCCATCCACCTGTCGATCCGCCGTATGTGAAGCGCGCCCAGCCTTCGCCGATGCCCCTGAAGTGCTCTTCTATGTAAGGGATGAGTTCGTAAGTGAGCGCATCTCCGTACGGCCCGATGCTGGCGGAATTGACCGCATAGGAATCGTCGTAATACGGATTGGAGTGTTGGATCTCTATGACCAGAAAGCGCGGAAAATCGTCGCTGATCCACTTCTGATAGAAGTCATGGGCTTCTTGCTGCTGGATTCTATTGTACGCCTCAAGCCGGAATCTGGAACTGTAATCGGGCTCAAGCTCCGGATCGGGAGGTTCCGGTCTGAATCCCCCGAAATCGCTCGGAAAGTGTCCGTGGAAGAGCATGAGGGGGTATCTAGCCTCCGGATGCTCATCGAAGCCTTCCGGAACGAGGATGTGCGCGCCCAGATGGATGTCTCTCCCCCAGAATTCGGAGAGCAGATCACTTTTCATCCGTATGTGCCGAATGTATTTCGTGTCTTCCGGGGGTTCGATGGGTGGAATTTCCTGGCCAATGACGATTCGTATCTGCTGGTCGGCGTCGCCCGTGAAATCAATCTCCACGGGTTCGCTGTACAGATTTCCCGGCGCGCGTCGCCACTGCTGGCCGGCCCCTCGATTCACGGGAAGTTTAACCGTGTGTCCGGTCGAGAGGATAAATGTCTGGTATTTGTGTACTAGCGCCTGAGCGAAGTAGCGGCCCGGCGGAAGGTCGGCGAGGCTCTCATAGGGATACCCAAAAACAGAGGCATCGATCACGACGTCTTCGCCCGGCATGAGTCCGTCGATATCTACGCCGAATACCTGTATGGCTTCGTTACCCGGTCGGACCTGATACCTCGGCTCGGGCGTTGCCTCCTTGGTCAGCATTACAAGGACACGGCCGTCGAGCGCTTCCGTGTGCAGCGTCGGGTCGATGCGGACAACGAATGAGGGCCCGTCACGCTTCCCAGGGTCGGGTGCGGGTTTGAATGCCATATGGCCGGGAAACAGGAAGATCGCAAGTACGATTATCAGGGCAAGCGAGGAATTCGAAGCGGTAAGACGATGCGTCATGGCAGGATCTCCAATCTGTTTCTCTGGAATTTACCCTACAGATTACTCGCTCGAATCCAGAAAAGAAACTGCGCCGCCTACGTGGATAGATGCCTAGACGCCAAAGCTGAATGTGAGCGTTGTATAGGAGCGAACGGCCCGGCCATTCGAAATCGCTGGCCGGAACATCCAGCGCTCGGCGGCCGAGATAGCGGCCTGCTCCACGCCGTAACCGACGGTCGTAACGGCTTCCTTTCGCGTCATGTCCTTGTTAAGCAGATATCTCTCCAGAACTCTTACGTCTTCGACCCGTCCGTACTCATTGACAAGTACCTCGACGATGACTTCTGCGCGCACATTTCGTCTTTTGGCTTCCGACGTGTATTCGGGTTGGACGATTCGAACCGGTTTCGGGCCTGAATCAGCCCGGACCATTCTGTTCTCGTCCCCTGTCGCTTCCCCCTCGCGGATATCGGTATCCTCTCGGGGATTCTCGGTCTCAAGCATATTGTTGTCGAGATCCAGCTCTACTTCGTCGAGATACACGTCATCGGGGACGAGGACGGGAGGGAGAGGCGCCGGAGGTGGAGGTTTTTTTGATTCCTGATTTGTCTGCTGAATCTCCTCTATGGCTATGGTTTCCTGCCCCCGGATGTTGAACGTGATGTCGGGCATTTCAGCCGGGTCTGGGAGCGGCCAGAATCTGAAGCACGCCGTCACAAGAAAGAGGCTCGCAACGAGACT
>JACZYK010000283.1 GCA_022571135.1 Bacteroidota bacterium | reverse complement strand
CCCGCGGGGTACGATCTAGAGGACTTCAGCTTTCTGTGAAAGCCCGCGGTCTACTTGGATCGCGGGCTATTTCTTGTTGCGGGGTTTGTACTTTTTGGCCGTTCTTCGTCAATGAGGGGTGGCCCGTGGAACGGCTGCTGTCTAAGGCCTGTTAACGCTACGTGACGGCGCCCTGTAGCCGCCTGTACGGGCGAAGGCGTGAGGAGAGAAATTTGGTGAAATCAAATGAACGACGAACAACATCGAGTGGCCCGTTTACAGGCGCTATTATGAGTCGCATTTCAGAAAAGGCCCGGATTGGTTCTAAAACGTCGGTCGGTGAATACTGTGTCATCGAAGACGATGTCGTCATCGGCGACAACTGTCAGATAGGTCATCACGTGATTATCCGCAGTGGCACGCGGATCGGTGAAGGTGTCCGGATTGACGACCATGCATCGATCGGTAAAATGCCGATGAGCGCTGCAAATTCTGCGGTTACAAAGGAAACCGAGCTCGAACCATGCAGCATCGGTGATCATTGCCTCATCGGTGCCAGTGTGGTCGTCTACGCCGGATCAACGATCGGCGAAGGCGTACTCGTGGCGGATCTGGCATCCATAAGAGAACACGTTTCGATCGGCGACAAAACCATTATTGGAAGGGGGGTCTCCATCGAAAATATGTGCACGATTGGGCAATACTGCAAATTGGAAACCAACACCTACATCACGGCATATTCCAAGCTGGAGGACTATGTCTTCGTCGCTCCCGGCGTACTTACAAGTAACGACAACTACCTGGGACGAACGGAAGAAAGATTCAAACACTTCAAAGGCGTTACCGTCCGTATAGGCGGTCGGCTGGGAGTAGGCAGCATCATCCTTCCGGGACGAGAAATAGAACCCGACGCCGTCGTAGCGGCTGGAGCCGTCTTGACCAAGAATGCTCCGGCGAATTCCATCGTAGCCGGGGTTCCCGCAAGAGAGATGAAGCGCGTACCGGACGAGCAGAAACTCGACCGGCAAGGATGGATCGATTAGGATCGACCCACCGGACAGACCCGGTTCCACACGCTACATCAACCGAGATCTTTTAGCATCGATCACGATACGTGCCAACAGACAACTCTGATGGAAAGTCTCAGAATGGTGGACTTGCAGGGCCAGTACCTTGCGATAAAAGAAGAGATTGACGATGCCCTGCAACGAGTAATCAGCCAGTCTGCCTTCATTCGTGGACCTGAAGTAGCCGCCTTCGAAAAGGAGCTGTCAGAGTACCTGGAAGGGGCTTTCGTAGTCAGTGTCGGCAACGGAACCGACGCTCTGCAGATCGCCATGATGGCGATAGGTGTCGGCGAGGGCGATGAGGTAATCACCCCGTCGTTCACATTCATTGCTACGGCCGAAGCCGCAGCGCTCCTGGGCGCCCGCCCGGTTTTCGCCGACATCGATCCAGATACCTTCAACCTGAATCCCGCCTGCATAGAGGAACTGATAACGGAGCGAACCAAGGCTATCGTTCCCGTTCATTTATTCGGCCAGTCTTGTGAAATGGACGACCTTATGGAGATCGCAAAAAGACATGGAATCGCCGTTATAGAGGATGCAGCCCAGGGAATCGGGGCCACGTACAAAGGAACCCGAGCGGGCTGTATTGGAGACTGTGGTACGCTGTCGTTCTTTCCTTCGAAAAATCTTGGTGCATACGGCGATGGCGGCGCGATCGTCACCCATAATCCGGATCTTGCCGAGCGGGTTCGACTGGTAGCCAATCATGGTTCGCGAAAGAAATATCGGAACGAGATCATCGGAGTGAACAGTAGGCTCGACGGCATGCAGGCGGCTATACTACGAGTCAAACTCAGATACCTGGAACAGTACAATACCAGGCGCAGGCAGGCGGCCGACGTTTACGACGAACTACTTTCAGGCTGTGAAGGGATTGAAAGACCTTTTCGTTCGCCCGAGGGCACGCATGTCTTCCATCAGTATACGATCCGAGTGACCGAATCCCGGGGCAATGCAAGGGACACCCTGTCCCAAAAATTGTCCGAGAATAACATTCCCCACGCCCTCTATTACCCGGTACCTCTGCATCGCCTTCCCGTATTTTCCGACGCAGCAAACGGTGCCCGATGGGGTTCCATGGCCCAGACCGAAAAAGCGGCTCGGGAAGTCCTTTCGCTCCCGATGCACACCGAACTCACCATGTCTCAACAGCGTTTTATTGTCGAAACCATCCTCGTTTTCGCTCAGGAACAAGAGTAAAGGAGTGAGGGAACACAACTGGAGCTCGAACGGGAGAATACATTATGGTCCGTATTGGTCAGATCGGGATCGGGTACTGGGGAAAAAATCTGCTTCGAAATTTTGCGAGTCTGCAGGGATGCCGCGTTAATATGGTCTGTGACAGACAGAGTGCGGTTCTGTCTGAGGTTCGGCAACTGTACCCCGAACTCGCAGTCACGGAGAGTTACCGAGAACTAATCGAATCCGCCGATCTGGATGCCGTCGTCATCGCAACCGAGACCCCTCTCCATTTCGAACTCGCCCTGGCTGCGCTAAAGGCGGGAAAGCATGTCTTCGTCGAGAAGCCGATGGCTCGAACATCCGAAGAGGCTGCAATTTTAAGAGAGGAGGCTGAAGAAAGGGATCTGCGTCTCATGGTCGGGCACCTCCTGATGTACCATCCGGCGTTTATATATGTGCGGAATCTTATCGAGAACGGAGACCTCGGGGACGTCTATTACCTTTACAGCGTACGCGTAAATCTCGGGATCATCCGACAGAATGAGAATGCCTTCGAGAGCCTGGCGCCTCACGATATTTCCATTGCGCTCGAATTTCTCCAGCGTCCACCTGTAGCCGTCACCGCGCAGGGACAGGCCTACCTGCAGCCGGGCGTCGAGGACGTGGCGTTTGCAACGATATTCTTCGAGGACGGCAAAATGGCGCACCTGCATACCAGCTGGCTCGATCCCCACAAAGTGCGCAAGGTCACCGTCGTGGGAAGTCGGCGCATGGCCGTCATCGATGACGTCGAAGGAACTGAAAAGGTGCGTCTGTACGACAAAGGAGTGGATGTGAGGCCGGGGCAAGCAACGTACGTGGATTTTGCCAGTGCGATGACGATTCGCTCAGGGGATATCCACATTCCCAAAATTGACATGCAGGAACCGCTTCTGAAAGAGTGTGAGCACTTCGTCGAAAGCGTCCTGTCCGGAAAGACGCCCCGCTCCGATGGTGATAACGGATATGCGGTCGTCAGAATAATGGAAGCCGCTCAGACGTCGA
>JACZYK010000030.1 GCA_022571135.1 Bacteroidota bacterium | reverse complement strand
TCTATTGGGTGTCTTGCCTTCCGTGACTGCCTGCCGAATGTAGGCCTCAACCGTGTGGCGCTTGTGGAGTGAATCGGAAGGGACGGCTGTATCGGATGTGGGCGGGATGGGATTGGAGCGGCCAGGGAGCCCTTCGGTTTTTACGAAGACGGCAAGGACCGCTATTAAAACAGCCCCGAGCAGGAATAGACCGACCGGGAGAGGTCTAAGAAGCGTCTTTGCTGACATGCTTGATTTGTCCGCGATCGGCTCGTTCTCAGAGACATTCGGAGTTTCTATAGCCTACAACATCGCCTATTTTACAACGTTCCTGGATTCGATCCTGAGATCACGCCCTGCCTATATTCGAGGTGTTCTCCAGGGAATACAAACATTCTGAAGCGCTATGGGACCGAATCTCGCTGCCCGTGTACTTCCCCTTTTGCTGGCGGTCACAGCGTCATCGTGTATCGATGATTTTTCGCCGTTCAGTAGACGTTCCGTTCCCGGCCGAGACTTGATTCCGACGCTCTTCGGTGCTGGAATAATTTCTAGCGAAGCCCCTGAATTCGCCATCTCTTTCACTCCGGACGGAAATACTGTGTACTTCAATCGGGCCTCCGCCGATCGCTCCGAACTGAAGATCATGGAATCCCGCCGCGTTGAGGGCCGATGGTCGGAGCCCGTGACGGTCTCTTTTTCGGGGGCTTATCGGGATGTGGATCCATTCGTTACCCCGGATGGAAGGAGACTGTACTTCAGCTCCAATCGACCGCGAGACGGAACCGATGTCAAGTCCTTCAGCACTTGGTACGTGGCGCGTACGGAGGCCGGATGGTCCGAGCCCATTGATCCCGGTGAACCGGTCAATTCGGACTCCTCGGATGTGTTCGCCTCCGTTGCGGCGGATGGAACGCTCTGGTTCAGTTCTTTGCGGGACGGGACGCAAAGGGTGTATTTCACCCGGGAAGAGGAAGACGGATGGAGCGAACCCGAGCCCGTAGTTTTTGGTGACGTCGAGTCCGCGGGCAACCCACTCATCAGCCGCGGTGGCAGTTATGTGATCATCGTCAATTCGACGCAGCAGGGATTGGCCGACCTGTTTGTGAGTTGCAGGGCGAACGATGCCTGGCTGACGCCGCTGCGGTTACCTGAACGCATAAACTCCGACTTCGCCGACTTTGCGCCGGCATTGTCTTCGGCGGGCGACATGCTGTACTTCACGTCCGAACGACCGGGGATTGTGGAAGGATCCGAGTACGGCGAGCGGCCGCCGGGAGATCTGTACCAGATCGCTTTCGGGAATCCCTGCCAACATTGAACTTGACGTTCTAGGCGTCCGAGTTCTCATCCGGTTCATCACTGCTCCGAGCCGGCCTGCCCGGCGCCTGCGCATTCCTACTCGGGGCCGGCCTGCCCGTAACCGCCTCCCCCCGGGGTCTCGATCCTCAGTCGCTCACCCGCGTGGAAGATCTCCGAAAATTGACTGTCGAGTTCCCGTTCAACGCCCTCCTGCGAGATCCGTGTATTCCGGCCCGGCAGGCCGGGGCTGCCTCCGTTTCTTCCCCAGGGTGCAGAATCTCTGCGCGTGGAAAGAACGGTCACACGGGTTTCATCGAGGAATTCGTACTCGCGGACCACCCCGTCTCCACCTCTGTTCGCGCCGCTTCCTCCGCTGCCGCGACGAATCGCATAGCGCCGAACTCGAAGCGGATAGGCATTCTCGAGCGCCTCGATCGGTGTGTTCATGGTATTGGTCATGTGTACATGTACACCGCTCAGACCGTCTGCGTCCGCGCTCGCCCCCATGCCTCCACCGATGGTTTCGTAGTATGCGAATGGCTCGCCGGAGGGCGAAACCGGTCCCATCGTGACATTGTTCATGGTACCTTGCGACGCAGCAGGGACTCGGGTCGGCAGTGCCTTGGCCAGCGAGCCAAGCACCGCATCGACAATCCGCTGGGAGGTTTCGACGTTGCCGGCTGCGACCGCTGCCGGGTGACACGCATTAACGATCGAGCCTTCCGGCGCCGTGACCTCGATGGGCCGGAAACAGCCATCGTTCACGGGGATGTCGTCCGCCGATAGGCACCGGATCACGTAATAGCAGGCCGACTCGGTGATCGCCTGTACAGCGTTGAAGGGGTGAGGTCCCGAAGCCGCGCTTCCTGCGAAGTTAAACGAGATGGTATCGTCTCTTATGGTCGAAGCAACCCGGATAACTTCTGTAGTCGGAATTCCGTTCACCCGAAGGCAAATGGCATCTTCAAACTCGTACGTTCCATCGGGCCACTTTTTTATGGTCGATCGAGTCCGGGCTTCGGAATAATTCTGAAGGTGAGAGGCATAGGCTTCGATCTCCTCAAACCCGAACTCATCCATCAATTTCTTCAGGCGATTCGCTCCGACGGTGTGTGCTGAGCGTTGGGCGGCCAGATCACCCTTGCGCTCGATCGGCGTTCGGACGTTACTGAGGAGTACTTCGAGCAATTCCTCGTTCATCGATCCGCCGCTTACGAGCCGGACCGGCGGGATGATCAGTCCTTCCTGAAATATTTCCGTCGAGAGCGGGAGCGATCCGGGCGACATTCCGCCTACGTCCGCGTGATGGGCTCGACTGGCAACGAAGAAAACAGGACCTCCTGAATCACCGGCATACACCGGAGATACCATCGTCAGGTCGGGCAGATGGGTTCCGCCTGCATACGGATCGTTCAGAAGAACGATATCTCCAGGCTTCCACTCTTCAAAGCGATCCAGAACATGGCGGACCGATGCGGGCATCGCTCCCAGATGCACTGGAATATGTGCGGCCTGGGCGACCATCCGCCCTTTCGCGTCAAAGACGGCGCAGGAGAAATCCAGCCGTTCCTTGATGTTCGGTGAAAAGGCCGTCCTCTGAAGCGTAGTGCCCATTTCGTCCGCGATTCCCTCGAATCGGTGTCGGTATACCGACAGCAGTATGGGATCTGGGCGCGTCAACGTACCGTGGATGAATCGGGTGTTCGCGTGCAGTGAAGGATCCGGTTGTCTGCGACTCTAAGACGCCATCCCGGCTCCAGGAGAAAGGTCGAGTCCATCTGATGAATCACGGCGGGCCCATTCAACTGCTCCCCGGGAAGCAGTTCGTCTCTGTGGATGAAGGGTGTTTCGAGAGGTCCGGCATTCTCGAACCACACAGGATGATCGGCAGACGCGGCGCCTCCGACGCCGTCCGGATTGTGCTGTGAGGATGGATACCATGGCCGAGGCTTTGACCTCCCTCTGGCCCGCAGCGTTACCATTTCAACCTGGAAATCCTCCATTGCGTACCCGAACCGCTGTTCGTGGGCTGCATGAAATGCCGCGCTCGCCTCATCGAGGCGAACGGGATCATCGGATGGCTCTATCGGAACCGTCAATTCATAGCTCTGACCCAGATACCGCAGATCCACCGACCACTCGATGTCGCCCTTGCAATCATGCGCATGCATGTACGCATCGACTTCCCTCTTCAGACCGTCGCGCAGGCGTTGATAAGGGGCTGGATCTGCTTTCAAGTCGTCAATCCCGGCAATAAGCGAAGCCGAACGATCGAATACGACCCCGGCCGCACAGAGACCGGCGGCGCTGAGCACTCCCGGATATTCGGGTACGACGAAGCTGGAGATCTCGAGGGCGCTCGCGAGCGCGCACACATGCAATGGTCCTGCACCGCCGAACGGTACCAGGCAGAATTGTCTCGGATCGTGGCCCCTGGAGATCGAAACGCGTCTGAGCGCGCGTTCCATGGTGGCGTTCGCCACGCGCACGACGCCGAGGGCGGTCTCATACACCGAAAGACCCATTACGTGGCCCAGCATCTCGAGCGACTGGAGCGCCGGTTCCTTATGGAGTTTTATCGACCCGTCGCCGAGGGGCGTATTCACATCCAGGCGGCCCAGGATTAGATTCGCGTCCGTAACCGTCGCTCTGGCTCCTCCTTGCCCGTAACATGCGGGGCCGGGGAAGGCGCCCGCACTTTCCGGACCGACGCGCAGTACTCCTCCGTCGTCCACCCAGGCTATGCTACCGCCTCCGGCCCCAACCGTGTCGATATCGACCGCCGGGAACTTCAACGGCAGGTCCGCTACGATCGCCTCGGAAGTCAGAGGAATGGATCCGTCGCATAGACAGACGTCCGTGCTCGTTCCACCCATGTCGAAAGTGATGATCCGAACAGGACTCGAAATGCCCGCCCGCTTTGCCGCTTCGAAAGCTCCGATGACTCCTCCGGCAGGTCCACTGAGTGCGAGGCGCGCACCCTCGTTAGCTGCAGTCTCGGCATCGACCGATCCGCCCCCCGAGTGCATGACCAGAAAGGATCTCGAACCGAGAGTGCTCGCGAGCGCCCTCACGTATCGGGCGACGACGGGGCTGACATAAGCATTTCCGGCGGTCGTAGCCGTTCGTTCGTATTCGCGATACTCTGGTATCAATCGGCTGCTGATGGAGATATGGATCCCGGGAAACGCCTCAGTCAGCCGGTTGGCTATTCGTCTTTCGTGGTCTGCGTTCTGATAGGAGAAAAGAAGAACTACGGCGATGCTTTCTACATCGGAGTTTCTGAGTCTTTCGATTATTTCCGAGACCGATGCCTCGTTCAGGGCCGTGATGATCTGGCCCTTCTCATCGAGTCTCTCTTCGACGCCGAACCGTAGATCGGACGGGATGACGGCCGCACGTCTGGACTGTGAGAATCGGTACAGCTCGGGTCTTTGCTGACGGCCCAGTTCGATGACATCTTCGAATCCGGATGTCGTGATCAGGGCCGTCCTGGCGCCCTTTCTCTCCAGTAGGGCGTTCGTAGCGACGGTGGTTCCGTGTACGAGGGCAGCGTCGTCGGGTACACCCAGCACGCTGAGACCCTCGAGGATGCTTTCTTCATGCCGAGTGTCAGGCGAAAGCGACTTATGGATACGCATCCGACCATGGGAGACAAACACGAAATCGGTGAACGTGCCACCGACGTCTATGCCGACTAGTTCGCGTTGCGCCATGGTCGTTCAGGTTCGTTCCCGCCCGGAATATAGCCACCTCATCCCGATCAAGTCGCCGAGGCTCGGGCTTGCTGGCTTCGAGTCCACGTGCTTGCGTACATTCACGAGCACTCCTACACCCAAAATAACACCTACTCTGAAGCAGAATGAGACGTTCAATCCTTCTGATCGCGACCTTGATACTGGTCGCTCACGAATCCATGGCCCAGCAGTCAGATCCGTCGGTGCTGACACTGGAGCGGATCTACAGTTCAACCGATTTCCAGGAGGAGCGGTTCGGACCTGCGAGGTGGCTCGAAGACGGCTCCGGTTATACGACCGTCGAAAAATCCGAAGCACTAGAAGGAGGACAGGATATCGTCCGGTATGATCCGGCAACCGGAGAGCGCGAGATCACGGTCTCGGCCTCGGATCTGATTCCGGAAGGTTCTAGCCAGCCCCTCGCCATAGACAATTATTCCTGGTCTCCGGACGGAAGCAAGGCCGTCATCTTTACCAACTCGGTCCGCGTCTGGCGTAATAACACGCGTGGTGACTACTGGTCGCTGGACAGGGCGTCGGGACGTCTCCGGCAAATCGGAAAATTCGCCACACCTTCCACACTGATGTTCGCCAAGATATCACCCGATGGTCTGAAGGCCGCATACGTGACCGAGAACAATATCTATGTCGAGACGCTCTCTGACGGATCGGTGACCCAGCTCACTCACGACGGTTCGAGGACCATCATAAACGGGACGACCGACTGGGTCTACGAAGAGGAATTCGGCCTTCGTGACGCTTTTCGCTGGAGTCCGGACAGCAAGAGAATCGCCTACTGGCAACTCGATGCCGAGGGAATCGGCGAATTTCTGATGATCAACAATACCGATTCCATCTATTCCTATGTGATTCCGGTCCAGTATCCGAAGGCGGGAACCATGAATTCGAACATCCGGATTGGTGTCGTATCCGCCAGTGGAGGCGAAACCACGTGGGTCATCGACAACGACGATACACGCAATCATTATCTGCCGCGGATGGACTGGGCGGACAACTCGGAGGAGCTGATCATCCAGCACATGAACCGCCTCCAAAACACCAACGAGGTCCGAATCGCAGACGCTGCGACGGGACGGACACGGACGCTGATGATCGACCGAGACGAAGCGTGGCTCGACGTAGTGGACGATCTGATCTGGACCGACGACAGCCAGAGTTTTACGTGGGTAAGTGAGCGTGACGGCTGGAGGCACGCTTATCTGGTGGACCGCCGGACGGGCGAAATGACCCTTATCACGGACGGCGACTACGACGTGTTGAACATCGTCCGGATCGATCTCGACGGTGGGTGGCTCTATTTCATCGGGTCCTTCGAAAATGCGGCGCAACGCTACCTATACCGCGTCAGAATCGGAGGTGGAGAGCCGGAGCGGCTGACGCCCGAAAGCCGTACCGGATGGAATTCTTATCAGGTATCGGCCGATGCCCGATGGGCGATTCACACGTTCACCAGTTTTCACGAACCGCCTGTCATCGATCTCATTTCACTCCCTGATCATCGGGTCGTCAAGGTCCTTGTCGATAATGCACGGCTTCGCAGAGCGCTAGATTCGCTTACGCTGGGAGAGTCTTCCTTCTTCCAGGTGGATATCGGAGACGGCGTGGTGCTGGACGGCTGGATGATTAAACCGTCGCATTTCGATCCGGCAAAAAAATATCCGGTTCTCTTCTACGTATACGGAGAGCCCGCCGGACAGACCGTCGTGGATCGTTACCGAGGCTCGACGCTCCTCTGGCACCACATGATCGCCGAAAAGGGCTACCTGGTCGTGAGCATAGACAATCGAGGTACCCCTGCGCCCCGCGGCCGCGAATGGCGAAAAATGATTTACGGTAACATCGGCACCATCGCCTCGGCCGATCAGGCCGCCGCACTGGGCGTAATCAGCGGGTGGCCGTTCGTGGACACATCGCGAATCGGAATCTGGGGGTGGAGCGGTGGCGGATCGATGACGCTGAACATGATGTTCCGCTTTCCGGAGCTCTACCATACGGGGATGTCCGTTGCCCCGGTCCCGGATCAGACGCTATACGACACGATTTATCAGGAGAGGTACATGGGTCTTCCGCAGGAGAACGTGGAGGGCTATCGGGACGGGTCGCCTATAACGTACGCCCAGAACCTCGAGGGCGACCTGCTCATCGTGCACGGCACAGGGGACGATAATGTCCACTACCAGGGGACGGAGAGACTCATCAACAAGCTGATCGAGAACAATCTTCCGTTCCAGATGATGGCGTATCCGAACCGGTCACACGGGATTCGTGAGGGAAGAGGAACCACACGGCATCTTCGCGAGCTCCTGACCAGGTATCTGTATGAGCATCTCGAGGCCGAAGGCCGTCCGCTCGTCTCTCAACCGAAAGAATGAATCAACACGCTCCTAATCAGTAGGCCGAATCCGCCTGGTTGGCGCTGAAGCTCAGGGGAATGAGGCCCCTCTGAAGGGCGTACTTGATCACTTCCGCTTGATTTCGGAGCTCGAGCTTGTGCATCAGGTTGGAGCGATGTTTTTCAACCGTTCGTACGCTGATGTAAAGCTTTTTTGCGATTTCGACGGCACTGGATCCTTCGGCGACCAGCTGAAAGACCTCCCGTTCTCTCGACGTGAGAAGATCGTACCGGTCGCGCGGCATCGGATCGCGAGTAATTCGATCCGAGATAGCCCGACTCAGAAACTGCTTTCCCTTCAGTGCCGAATCGATCGCCTCGTTAAGGTCCTCTATATCCGAGGACTTCAGGACGTACGCCAGAGCACCATACTGAAGGGCCCTCGACACGTAGGAATCACTTGCATGCATTGACAATACGACGACCTTCGTCCAGGCAAAATTCTGTACAACCCGTCGCGTGACCTCCAGTCCATCCAGTCCCGGCATTTGGAGGTCGACTACGAGGATATCGGGTTTATGCTTCGCGACCAGAGTGAGCGCCGTCAGTCCATCACCACATTCAGCGACGACTTCGTGCAGAGATGTCTTAGTCAGGAAGGCTCGAATTCCCTCGCGGACGATGGGATGATCTTCAGCGATGACAATAGTCGCCATTGCGCAAATCTGCTCGATAAAAAATGATACAACTACCCAAGCATAAAACGCGAAACCGGTCAAAATCACGACATGCTTTGTTACACGTCCAGATTGTTCCCAGTGCCCAGATTCCGTCGAGCAATGATGCAGGTCGGTGGACGTGTGATCGATGCAAGAAGGTACGCAAGACTCAAAGGCTGCGGACATACTCTGATCTACGTATTTAATTACGTAGAAGTACCCATACGAATACGTAGAACTTTCCATATACAATCGCAGCGTCCGGGCGATACTTGTGCTACAGGGTCTTCAGAGTGATCCGTTGGGAAGCAAGGGAATTGCTGCTAAGATCTTCGGATAAATCTGATGAGACACCCGGCTCATATTTGATGCCGTTCCTCGGGGAACCTCTACACTTGTATTTGGCAAGGCATCGAAAAAGTGGGCCGGGTGTTATTTTATGCCCTTCCGACGATTCAGTTGTTGGTAGATTGCCCGAGATCACTTTGGCACAAACAGCTCTCAGGATTTCAGGATGAGGCGCCCGCTACTACTGTCCTTTCTGTCTCTGGTCGTTTCGAATGTACTCTATGCCCAGTCAACACTGGACGAATTACCCCCCAGCGAAGGCGAAGGACCCTACTCACGTCTTGTAATTCGCGGAGCCACCATGATCGAAGGCTCAGGTGCACCGCCTGTCGGCCCGGTAGACATCGTCGTGGAGAATGACCGGATAGTACAGATTCGGGTTGTCGGGAATCCTGGTCTTCCCATCAATGAGGACAGGCGACCCGCTCCAGGAGACAGGGAGATCGATGCCTACGGGATGTACGTACTCCCGGGATTCGTGGATATGCACGGACATCCACACACGAGCGATTCGGGACAGGGCGTCCCTCTCGAGTATATTCTGAAGCTTTGGCTGGCGCACGGAATCACTACGACTCGTGTAGTGGGAGCCCGGGGTGTCGATTGGATCGTCGAACTCCGTAAGAGGAGTGAAGCCAACGAAATCTCAGCCCCGCGCATCGTAGCATATCCTGTATTCGGACAGGATTTCGAGCGTTCCATTACCACTCCGGAGGATGCCCGAGAGTGGGTACGGTGGGTGAAGTCCAGGGGCGCAGACGGTATCAAGTTCTTTGGTGCAGCCCCCGAAATAATGGGTGCGGCGTTGGATGAAGCCGCAAAGCAGGGTCTTGGCTCGACGGAGCATCACGCCCAACTGAATGTCACGAGGATGAATGTGCTGGTGACGGCCGGTCTGGGTCTGAAGTCAATGGAGCACTGGTATGGACTGCCGGAGGCACTGTTCGAGGACCGCGTCATCCAGGATTACCCGCTCGATTACAATTATCAGAACGAAGCAGACCGCTTCGGAGAAGCCGGAAGGCTATGGAAACAGGCTGCCGCACCGCATTCAGACCACTGGAATGCTGTTATGGAATCTCTGCTAGCGATGGATTTCACCCTTGATCCGACATTCGTTGCCTATCTGGCGAGCCGTGATCTGATGCGCCAGAGCCGAAACGAGTGGCATGCCGTCTATACGATGCCGGCACTCTGGGATTACTACCGACCCAGCCGGAATGCCCACGGATCGTACTGGTTCTACTGGACGACTGAAAACGAGATGGACTGGAAGGAGAATTATCGTCTCTGGTTTCAGTTCATCAACGAATACAAGAATCGAGGCGGACGTGTGACATTGGGGAGCGATTCGGGGTATATATACAATCTTTACGGATTCGGATATATACAGGAAATGGAACTCATGCGCGAAGCCGGATTCCATCCGCTGGAAGTGATCCGGTCAGCCACGATCATGGGAGCCGAGGGCGTAGGCTTGGATCACGAAATCGGGACGATTCAGGTAGGGAAGAAAGCCGATTTCGTCATCGTTCCCGAAAATCCGCTGCAGAATCTCAAGGTGTTCTACGGCACCGGAACGTGGCGTTTGAATGACGAGACGCAGGAAGTCGAAAAGGTTGGAGGCGTAAAGTGGACTATCAAAAATGGCGTCGTATTCGATGCGAAAAAACTTTTGGCGGATGTGAGGGCGATGGTAGAAGCATCGAAAGCCGCACGGGGGCTTCCCGCCGGACCCATGCCCATGTTCATCGAGACGGTGCGAGAGGAGTAGAGCGCGTTCGGGGCACGGGACTATGGCTTCTCGTTCTCCTTATCGGGGCCACCAGCACGACTCCGGCGCATTCGCAGGACTCGGACTTCTCGGATCTGACGCTGTGGTATCGGCGCCCGGCAGCGCAGTGGAATCAAGCCCTTCCCGTGGGGAACGGTCGCCTCGGAGCCATGGTTTTCGGCGAGACCGGCACGGAACGAATTCAGCTCAATGAGGAGACGTTCTGGGCGGGCGGACCTTACGATCCAACCAATCCCGGGGGTGCGGAGGCGCTGCCCGAGATTCAGCGACTGCTCTTCGCGGGGGACGTCGCGAAGGCCCACGACCTGTTTGGCCGGACGATGATGGGCGTTCCGTACGAGCAGATGAAGTACCAGTCGCTCGGGGATCTCTGGCTGTTCTTCCCGGGGCACGAAGAAGTAGAAGATTATCGTCGGGAGCTGAATCTCGATGAAGCGATCAGTCGGGTTACGTACCGCGTCGGAGGCATTGGTTTCACGAGGGAAGTATTCTCGAGCGCCGTCGACCAGGTCATCGTCGTCCGGATATCGGCCGACAAGCCGGGGGCGCTGACGTTTTCTGCCGAACTGCATGGCTCCCGAAATCAGGCACATTCCAATTACGGAACGGGATATTTCTGGTGGGAGGGCGTGCCGCCGAACGGTCTTCGAATTTACGGGAAGAGCGACGACTACCTGGGCGTCGAAGGAAAACTGCGCTATGAAGCCCGTCTGATAGCGGAGTCGGAAGGCGGCGAGGTTGAAGTAGACTACAAGACGCTTCACGTGCGGGGCGCGACGACGGCGACTTTCGTCATCGCCGCGGCGACGAATTTCGTGAACTACCGCGACGTCGGCGCGGATCAGGTGGCGCGGGTGGAGGAGGTGCTGGAAAAGGTGGCCGCCCGCTCTTACGAGGACATGAAAGCCGATCATATCGCCGAGCACCGGAGTTGGTTTCGACGGCTGTCGATGAAAATCGGTGACGAGTCCTTCAGCCATCTGCCAACGAACGAGCGAATCGACCGCTTTGCGGATAATCCCGATCCCGGTCTGGCGGCCCTCTACTATCAGTTCGGTCGTTACCTCTTGATCGGCAGCTCGCGTCCGGGTACGGAACCGGCCAACCTGCAGGGTATCTGGAATGACATGGCCAATCCCTGGTGGGACAGCAAATATACGGTCAACATCAACCTTCCCATGAACTACTGGCCTGCCGAATCCGGGAATCTCTCGGAACTCACGGGTCCGCTGGTGAGGCTCATTCGCGAAGTCGCAGAAGCCGGAACGAGCGTCGCGAGAGAGCACTGGGGAGCCAGGGGCTGGGTGCTGCACCAGAATACGGACTTATGGCGGGCGACGGCGCCGATGGATGGCCCGTCCTGGGGCGCCTGGCCGCTCGGTGGCGCCTGGTTGACGACCCACCTGTGGGACCATTATCTCTTCACCGGGGATGAGGACTTTCTGCGGGAAGTTTATCCGATTATGAAAGGTTCGGTGCTCTTCCTCTCGGATATCCTCGTGGAGCATCCTCAAAAGGGCTGGCTGGTGACGGCGCCTTCGAATTCGCCGGAAAATTTCCCCGCCCGCCCGGGCAACGGTCGTTTTTTCGACGAGGTAACCGGATCGTATCTCAAGGCCCGCACCATGGCAATCGGACCGACGATGGATATGCAGATAATCAGGGAGGTATTCCGGAATTTCGGCCTGGCCGCAAGGCACCTCGGCCTGGATGCCGACCTCATCGAAACGGTGACCGCCCAGAGGGAGCGCCTTGCACCGATCCAGATCGGAAAGCACGGACAGATTCAGGAGTGGATAGAGGATTGGAACGAAATTGAGCCCGAACACCGGCATATATCGCATTTGTGGGGGCTCTATCCCGGATCCGAGATTTCGCCCGAGGAAACCCCGAGACAGGCCGAGGCGGCTGCAGTAACGGTTGAGCGGCGGGGGACGGGAGGATGCGGATGGTCCTACAGCCACAAAATGGGCCTCTGGGCTCGGCTCAACAAGGGCGAACCTGCGCTCGATCAATTCAGGGCGCTGCTTACCGATTCTTCGCTGCCAAATCTGTTTTCGCTCTGCGGCCGGGCGTTGCAGGTGGACGGTAATTTCGGTGCGACGGCGAGTATCGCGGAAATGCTGTTTCAGTCCCAGCGGGGTGCGCTCCGCTTCCTGCCTGCGCTTCCGGCCGAGTGGTCGAAGGGATCGGTGAAGGGCCTGCGGGCCCGCGGAGGCTTTGAAGTCGATTTTTCATGGTCGAATTCTGAGTTGACGACAGCCAGAATCAAGTCCCACCTGGGCAGGCGTTGCGTAATCAGAACGGACAGACGAATCCGCGTCACATCGTCAGGTCGAGATGTGGATCTGGACGTCTCTGAGAGCCGGCACATTTCTTTCGAGACGGCGCCGGGGGCTGTCTACCACCTGAAATTTGTCGACTGAACTCAGAAGATCAGAAGTCAAAACGATGAAGCCATGAACGAGAACTCTAAACGACGGCTATTCCAGGCAGGAGCCGTACTGTTTATTATTGTACTGCTCGTCGCTGCCGGAGGGGACACCTACCCCAAAAATTACGGTCTGGACGCGCTGAACTACGCCTTCGAATTGACACTCACCGACGAGTCGGACCTCATCGAGGGCACCACGACGATCCGGATGCGATTCAGGGAGGATGGACTACGGGAAGTCCGCCTCGACCTCGTCGTTCGCTCCGACGAGCTTGAGGGGAAAGGGATGGAAGTCTCGCATGTCACCAGCGAAGGCGTATCGCTTACCTTCCGCCATGAAGCCGACGAACTGGTCATAACTTTGCCGGCTCCTGCGAAGAAGGGAACAGAAGTGACGATTGCCGTGGATTACGCGGGGATCCCGGCTACCGGGCTGAAGATCGGCCCCAATAAGTACGGCGACCGGACGTTTTTCAGCAACAACTGGCCGGATCGGGCCCGAAACTGGCTGCCGACCATAGATCATCCCTATGACAAGGCGACGAACGAGTTTATCGTAACCGCCCCGGCAAGGTACCAGGTCGTATCCAACGGTCTGTTGGTGGAAATGACGGACCTGCCCGGCGGCAGGCGGCGAACCCACTGGAAGAACTCGGTCCCGATCGCCACCTGGCTCTATGTCCTGGGCGTAGCGGAGTTCGCCGTCCAGTACCTGGATGCGTTCGAAGGCAAATCCATCCAGACGTGGGTCTACCGACAGGACCGGGACGCCGGGTTTTACGACTTCGCCGTGCCGACTAAGCACGTGCTGCAGTTCTACACGGACTACATAGGCCCCTATGCGTACGAGAAACTGGCCAACATCCAGTCAAACAGTGTCGGCGGAGGAATGGAGGGAGCTTCCGCCATTTTTTACGGAGACAATTCGGTCACGGGCGATCGGAGCGTTCGCTGGCGAAACGTGATCATCCACGAAATCGCCCACCAGTGGTTTGGGAACGCCGTCACAGAGGCTGACTGGGACGACGTTTGGTTGAGCGAAGGGTTCGCCACGTACTTCACGCTGCTTTTCAGGGAGCACGCGTACGGAAGGGATGACTTTGTAGACGGACTGAAGAATGCACGGCGACGGGTGTACTCCTTCTACCGGAATCGTCCCGATTACCGTATTGTTCACGACAATCTCTCCGATATGCGTTACATCACGACGGGTCAGATCTATCAGCGGGGTGCGTGGGTGCTACATCAACTGAGGGCCCTCGTCGGGGATGAGGCCTTCCAGAGGGGAATTCAGAGATATTATCATCGCTTCTTAAACGCAAACGCGACCACGACCCTGTTCCGTCAGGAGATGGAAAAAGCGTCCGGAATGCACCTGGAGGAGTTCTTTCAACAGTGGCTGTATCAGGGCGGACATGTCATACTGGAGGGCTCATGGGAGTACGACGGGGTTCTGAGGATCGAGCTCAGGCAGGTGCAGAACGACGGTTACGCCTTCGACGTACCGGTAGAGTTGGGCATCTGGTCGGGAGGACGATTGACGCCGCGCATCGAGCGCATTCAACTGGATGCATCCGCGAAATCCTTTATCATTCAGTCCGATGTCGAGCCGGACTCCGTAACCATCGATCCGAGGACGGTTCTTCTTGCGAATTGGACCTTTTCGCGAAAATAAACCCGGGAATTAAAAGGATTGTCGCTGAAACTTGAAAATAGCGATTTAGCCCTCATAAACGGTGAAAAGGGCCCCGCGGCACAGATGGCAATGTCGATTCTGGTCCGTATGGCCGAGGTCTACGAAGCGGAGTCGCTGATGGATATATCCGCCGCTCATATCGACTCGTCCGTCTACATGGGCGTGGCTACGATGGAATATGCCGAGCGCCTTGCGGACCTCGGAGCGAGGGTCTCGGTGCCGTCTACACTGAACGTCACGGGCGTGGACGAACACGGATGGCAGGAGTGGGCCGTACCCGCCGACCATGCCGAGAAAGCCCGCCGACAGATGGTTGCTTACGAAAAGATGGGCTGCATCCCGACGTGGACGTGCGCACCCTATCAGACCGAACACCGGCCCGTGTTTGGGCAGCAGATCGCCTCGGGCGAATCGAACGCCATCTGCTTTTTCAATTCCGTCATCGGAGCCCGCACCGAGCGGTATCCGGACCTGTTGGACATCTGCGCGGCGATTACCGGCCGCGTGGCGGCGACAGGCCTTCATCTGACCGAAAACAGGAAGGGCACCGTTCATATCAGGCTGTCGGGGGTACCGGTCGAACTTCAGGACGACGATTCGTTCTATCCAGTGCTCGGCCACCTGGTCGGGGGCCTCGAACCGGACGGGGTGCCTGTAATCAGCGGAATCGACGTGCCCGTAAGCGAGGATCGCCACAAGGCCATCTGTGCGGGTGTTTCGACTTCAGGCGCCGTGGCCCTCTATCACATCGTCGGCATCACGCCCGAGGCGCCGACGCTGAAGGAGGCCTTTCATGGGAATGAGCCGGACAGGCACATCGATGTATCCATGCCGCAGCTGCGAAGGGCGTACGCGGATCTTTCGACGGTCGAGAGTACATCTCTTGACATGGTCGTGCTGGGCAGCCCTCACTTCTCGCTGGACGAATTCAGAAAACTGGCACCGCTCTTGGAGGGAAAGAAGCGTCATCCGGATGTGGAATTCCTCGTAACGTGTAGTCGGGCGATGCGAATGTTCGCGCGTGAAATGGGCTTGCTCGATCCGATCGATGCGTTCGGGGCCAGAATCACGGTCGACACGTGTCCGCTTACGACGCCGATGCTACCGGAAAGAATTAAAACGCTGATGACCAATTCTGCGAAGTACGCCTACTACTCACCCGGACTGCTGAATACGGATGTCGCGTACGGTCGTCTTGAAGACTGCGTCCGGTCGGCCGTCGAAGGCCGAATCGTTCGGGATGATTCATTATGGCAGGAGTGATCAGG
>JACZYK010000282.1 GCA_022571135.1 Bacteroidota bacterium | reverse complement strand
GTTTAAAAACGTTACATAAGCGTCTGATAACGCCGCTGGGCGAAAAAATAGACCCGGCCCGGTGGGTAGTGCCTGTAAACGGGCCACTCTGTGTTGTTCGTTGTTCATTTGATTTCACCAAAAGTCTCTCCTCACGCCTTGATTCGCCCGTTTACAGGCGGCTACAGGGCGCTTTCAGGTAGCGTTAACGTGCCTTAATAGCGTTTCGCAGGTACCAATCTACCGCGAAATAAAACGCGGATCTACTGACTCGCACCTATAGAAAACGGGGCGTTACCCCGCCGATCAGTTTCCCCTGCATTATGCGAGAGTGCCATAAACCTTTCGACCCGGACAGTACTCTGAACCGAGTATCTGAGTCTCCTCTGGCGTCAAGTTATGACAAGATCCGGCTCTTCGTTGAGCCGTTACAACGATACAAGCTGTCAACCTTGCCAACCATACTGACATGAGAACAACATCGACGACAAGCGTGATCGGGTTGTATGGAGGACTAAAAAGAGGGGCAATGTCATTGTTGAATATAATGGCAGAGCCGAGTTGTGTGTCTCTGCTTGCCGGTTGGTGATTTATCATGAGGACGAAGTTCAAATGGTACCAGGTGATGCGTCCTCATATAAATAGGGAGTAGCCAGACGCCAATAATGATTCTTCACCCCCCTTCCCCTCTGAGATTAAGCTCCCATCGTCAGGATGGGTATATGGGTACTGAGTTTGGATGAGACAAAAACAGTCTCTGAGGAGCAAATAGAGGACCAATTGCACCTATTTGTTCTATCCACAAGAAAGAAACTCCCGTGTAGCACAACAACTTGCATGGGGTATCGGTGGGCGATACTAGATTCGAACTAGTGACCTCCTGCTTGTAAGGCAGGCGCTCTAACCAGCTGAGCTAATCGCCCGGATCTTCCGGTGCCGCCAATCAACGCATTTCTATCCCTCTGGTTCTCCCCCCATTATGGGTATCGGCGGTTAAACAGAAATGTCGATCACCCTCCGCATCCCGAGGCCTAAAATCCCAGCGCGGCCTCCAACTCCGGGCTGTTCGGCCAGTCGTCCTGAAACAGGCCGATCGATCCCCAGAAACCGTACCCGTTCTCGACGTTCGAAAGCGTTCCGGGCTGCGCGAGCACTTCGGGATCGAAGACGTCGAGCGGCGGATCCCAGTTGTTGTCGAGTATCTGGGCCTTGATGCCCATAGCCGCCCAGCTTACCGAATCCACTGGAAGCCCCATGATTGAGGCCAGCACCAGGATATCGCGGGTAATGTCGAGCGTGATCGTCCATCCGTCTTCCGTGGCCTTACCGTCTCGCCCGTACGGAAGCCGGATCGGACTCGAAGACGGGCGCCGATAAAGAATCTCGACGTCCCAGACCGATCGGACGCCCGGTATAAGCAATTGCTGGGTAACCGTCGCATCGGCGGCCAAGATGGGGGGACCGGCCTCGATCCGCGTACTGGAAAGATTCGGAATCCTGGTTTCGGCCCAGGTCGTCTTGCCGTCCACGCGCAGTATCTCGAGTCGATACGTCCGATTCGGCCGCACCCTGAAATTGGAGCGATAAATGTGACCGTAGGTCCCGTCGGCGAGGCGCTCGATATGGTGCGCCCAGTAGTAGACGTCGCCGGTCTCGAGGTCCGTCGTTGTAACGCGCGCATCGATGTCGGCATTGGGATCGGACGGGTCGAAGATGACCGCTCCACGACGCGTAACAGGGATCACCCGCAGTACATGATTGGTCTCGAGTTCATCGATGAAGCCGTAGACCGAGAAGTACTTGCCGTCGTTGGCGAACGGATCGATAACCGCGTCGTTGCAGGCGCCGATCAACAGGACAACCGCCAGTCCACGGGCCGATGTCAGCATAGCGCACATTCAGGATTCTCCACGAAAGATCCGATCTGTAAACAGGTCTCAGTCCGTCTACACGCCGCCCATGACCGTAACCCGCAACCTGTGAATCTGAGCGGGAAACGGGGCTCGAACCCGCGACCCTCAGCTTGGGAAGCTGATGCTCTACCACTGAGCTATTCCCGCGATTATCTCCCGGCTTCAGCCGAGGGGAGTATGTCAACCCCCGATAGTAAGCATTGGAAACGAAAAAGGACACGTATTCAAGTATCCCCTCCCCGCTTTCCGGTTTTCGGTGAAGGTCGACGGTCCTCGTTGACATCCGAGTGTCAATCCGTATCTTACCCGGCCTGTCAAATTTCGGTGCTTTTCCCCACCCTGCGAGCTGAAACAGGCCTTTACGAGAGAGAAAAAGATATTCAGAGATAGAGAACAATGAAGCGTACGTACCAGCCGAGCCGGCGCAAAAGAGCGAACAAGCACGGATTCCGTTCGCGTATGGCGACAAAGAACGGAAGACGTCTTCTGGCGCGCCGCCGTGCCAAGGGGCGCACGAACCTGACTGTCAGCGATACACGCAGCGGGAAGTAGCCCTGCCGTGACTTCGCCCGTCGATACCTTGAGCCGGGCCAACATGCGTCCGAGTTTTCGCTTTCCTCGATCCCACCGTTTGAAGAGACGACGACTAATCCAGGCACTTTTCAATCGAAATGATGAAAGCGTGGGCTCACTTGTCGCGGGCGGCATCCGAATCCAGTATCGATGCGTATCACCCATCGACATGGGAGTAGAGGTGTCTCTGCAGGTCGGATTTGCCGTGGGGAAGTCGACCGGCGGTGCGGTCGTTCGCAACCGCGTCAAAAGGATACTGCGAGAGGTTTATCGGATGAATCAACGGGTCCTGGTAGACCTTTTTTCTGAGCGCCCGGACGTTCTGACAATGATGATCGTGTACAGAGGAAATCCAGCGGACGAAGAGGCGCTGCGAACGGACCTGGCCGGCGCGCTGAGCCGACTCGCCGGCAGATTCAAAAGCGATTCGCCGACACCGCCCACCTGAAAAGAAACTGCCCGCCACCTCCTCCATACCGGAAAACCGCATAACATTACCCCTGCGCGCACCAGATGGTGCGGGCCAAATCGAGTAGAGTACTTTGGATAGAAACGTCGTAACAGCGACCATCCTGATCGCACTGATCATGGTAGTCTGGCTGACCTGGCTTGCGCCTACTCCTCCGACTGCCGACCAGCAAACACCATCCGAGACCGAATACAGCTTCCCCGAGATTGTCCCAGAGACGATCGAGCCCGAGCAGCCGGTGCCGGGCGAGGCGCCCGTTTTTAAAGAAGGTGACCTGACCGTGGCCGGCGCCGAAGAAGGGAAAGTCCGAGAAATTCTGGTCCGTACGGATAAGTATACGGCCGTCTTTTCGACGCGGGGGGCAACGATAACGTCG
>JACZYK010000281.1 GCA_022571135.1 Bacteroidota bacterium | reverse complement strand
TCGCGACTCGTGACGATGACCTCTTGGGAACCCCTCTTTCTTCCACCGAACGAGACAAGACCGTCGATCTCGCTGACGACAGCCGGATCGGCGGGGGTTCTGGCTTCGAAGAGTTCCGTAACGCGCGGAAGACCACCGGTGATGTCCCGGGTTTTGGCAGACTGTCTCGGAATCTTGACGAGAATGCGTCCGGCGTAGACCGAATCCTTCTCGCTGACCTGAATGCGAGCCCGGACGGGCAGCGGATATTCGCGAATCGTACCGTCCGCCGTCTGGATGAGAATCGCCGGCGTCAGCGAGCGGTCTCGGCTCTCAATAACGACCTTCTCCTTGTATCCCGTCTGATCGTCTGATTCCTCGCGGAATGTGGTACCGTCGACAATATCCTGAAAGCCGACCTTTCCTTGGACCTCCGCGAGGATGACGCTGTTGTAGGGGTCCCAAACCGCAAGAATCTCTCCTTTCTCTATCACGTCACCATCTTTGACAAGGACTTCGGCTCCGTACGGGATGAGATTTGCGATCAGCTGGCGCCCGCCTGCGTCGGGATCTATAATGCGGATCTCACCCTGGCGGGAAATCACCACATCGCTTACATTCTCTCCCGTATCTACGGTCACGGTACGGAGGTTTTCGTACTGGATGGTACCCGTGAACTTTGCCTGCACGGTACTCTCAGCCGAAATACGGCTGGCCGTACCACCGATATGAAAAGTCCGTAGTGTCAGCTGCGTACCCGGCTCACCGATGGATTGTGCAGCCACAACGCCAATCGATTCACCGGTTTCGACGAGCCTGCCGGAGCCCAGATTCCGCCCGTAACAGAGAACGCAGACGCCCCGCCTCGACTCACATGTAAGCACCGAACGGATCTCGACCTCCTCGATGGAAGTCTCGGCTATGAAACGCGCCTTTTCCTCGTCGATCACGTCATTGGCGTCGACGATTGTCTCGCTCGTCAGCGGATCGGTGACATCGTGGACGGACACGCGACCGAGAATACGGTCGGCCAACGGCTCAACGACGTCTTCGTTATCCTTAAGCGCTGAAATCCGGATTCCACGAAGGGTCCCACAGTCCATCTGGGTGACGGTCATATCCTGTGCGACATCCACCAGCCGACGCGTCAGGTAACCTGCATCGGCGGTTTTCAAGGCCGTATCTGCCAGACCTTTACGCGCGCCGTGCGTGGAGATGAAATACTCGAGAATCGAGAGCCCCTCCTTGAAGTTCGAGATAATCGGATTTTCGATGATCTCACCGGCGCTACCGACGAGGCTTTTCTGCGGCTTGGCCATAAGGCCTCGCATACCGCCGAGCTGCCGGATCTGCTCCTTGGAGCCTCTGGCACCCGAGTCGGCCATCATATAGATCGCATTGAAACCGTCTTGGTCTTTCCTGAGTGTGTCGAAGAGAACCTCGGACACCTGGTTATTGGCGTGCGTCCAGATGTCGATCACTTGATTGTAACGCTCGTTCTCCGTGATGAAGCCCATCGTGTAATTCGAGCGAGCCTTCTCGACTTTGGTGGTCGCTTCCTTGATGAGCTCCTCCTTGGCGTCCGGTACGACGATGTCCGCAATCGAAAACGTCAGACCGCCCATCGTCGCACGCTCGAATCCCAACCTCTTGATCGCGTCCAGAAACGCCGCAGTCTCCGGGAATCCGGTAGCCTTCAGAACACGACCAATGATGCTTCGCAGGTTCTTTTTCGTGAGACCCTCGTTGATATAACCGACGGCCTCCGGCACCACCTCGTTGAAGAGCATTCGTCCCGTGGTCGTATCGATCACCGATCCGTCGTTAAGGCGGATTTTGATCTTCGCATGCAGATGAATGATCTCCTGGTCGAAGGCCTGGCGCGCCTCGACCATGCTCGAGAATTTCATCCCTTCGCCCTTCATACCACTGCGGGACTTCGTCATGTAGTAGAGCCCGAGAACCATGTCCTGCGTCGGCACGGTGATAGGACCACCGTGCGCGGGACTAAGAATGTTGTGGCTCGACAGCATGAGGAGCATCGCCTCGAGCGCCGCATCGTGACTCAGTGGCACATGTACGGCCATCTGGTCGCCGTCAAAGTCGGCGTTGAAGGCCGTACATACGAGCGGATGAAGCTGGATCGCCTTGCCCTCGATGAGGATGGGCTGGAACGCCTGGATACCCAGCCGGTGAAGCGTCGGGGCGCGGTTCAGCAGCACCGGTCGACCTTCGATCACTTTTTCCAGAATATCCCAGACGTCCGAAGTTCGCCGATCTACTACCTTCTTCGCGCTCTTGACCGTCTTCACGATACCACGCTCGATGAGCTTGCGGATGATGAACGGCTTGAAGAGTTCAACGGCCATTTCCTTCGGAAGACCACACTGGTGGAGCGCCAGTTCTGGACCCACGACGATAACCGATCGACCCGAATAGTCGACGCGCTTACCGAGCAGGTTCTGACGGAACCGGCCTTGCTTGCCCTTCAGCATGTCGGACAGCGATTTGAGCGCACGGTTGGAGTCTGAACGAACGGCGTTGGCTTTACGGCTGTTGTCAAAGAGCGAGTCCACGGCTTCCTGAAGCATCCGCTTTTCGTTGCGCAGGATGACTTCGGGCGCCTTGATGTCTATGAGACGTTTGAGCCGATTGTTTCGGATGATTACACGCCTGTAGAGATCATTCAGATCGCTCGTGGCAAAGCGACCGCCCTCGAGCGGAACGAGCGGTCTAAGCTCTGGTGGGATGATCGGGATGACGCGCATGACCATCCACTCGGGGCGGTTCTCGAGACGTTTGTTGGCCTCGCGGAACGACTCGACAACCGATAGGCGCTTGAGAGCCTCGGATTTACGCTGCTGGCTCGTCTCCGTCTTGATCTGGAAGCGCAACTCCTGCGACAGTTCCGTCAGCTGGAGGCGATTTAGCAGTTCTTCGATGGCCCCGCCGCCAATTTTGGCGACGAACTTCTCCGGATCGTCATCCTCCAGTCGGTTGTTATCCTCACGGATCTGGTACAGGATATTGAAGTACTCGTCCTCGGACAGGAGCTGTTTCCCCTCGATCCCCAATCCGGCAGCCGAACCCGGCTGGATGACAACGTAGTTCTCGTAATAAATGATACGCTCGAGATCCTTCGACCGGATTCCAAGAAGGTGTCCGATCTTGTTCGGGAGCGTCTTGAAAAACCATATATGAACGACCGGCACGCTGAGCGTGATATGGCCCATGCGCTCACGACGAACCGACTTCTGGGTGACTTCCACTCCGCAACGGTCGCAGATAATGCCCTTGTAGCGTATGCGTTTGTATTTACCGCAGTGACACTCCCAGTCCTTTACC
>JACZYK010000280.1 GCA_022571135.1 Bacteroidota bacterium | reverse complement strand
TCTTGGACTTCGAAGACCTGGTGCGGGGTCTCGACGTCGAGGAGCGGATCTACCGGCACCGGTGCGTCGAGGGCTGGAGCATGGTGGTCCCCTGGAACGGCTTTCCACTGCGCGACCTGATCTCACGCCTTGAGCCAACCTCAAAGGCTCGGTATATCGAATTCACGACGCTACACGACCCGAAACAGATGCCCGGGCAGCGCAGCGGTATCCTGAATTGGCCGTATGTCGAGGCACTCCGGATGGACGAGGCCATGCACCCGCTGACGCTGATGGTGACCGGAGTCTACGGTAAGACGCTGCCTCCGCAAAACGGATCGCCCCTCCGCCTGATCGTACCCTGGAAATACGGCTTCAAAGGAGGCAAATCCATCGTTAAGATCCGGTTTACGGAAAAGCAGCCGCGAACGACGTGGAATGTGGCCGTTCCGCACGAGTACGGATTCTACGCCAACGTCAACCCCGAAGTGGATCATCCCCGGTGGAGCCAGGCGAGAGAGAGGCGGATCGGAGAGTTCTTCCGGAGGGATACGCTGATGTTCAACGGATACGCCGACCAGGTGGCGTCGCTCTACGCAGGAATGGACCTCCGTAAATTATACTGATGTCCGGCAAGAAGTCTCGCCTAATCCTCCGGCTGAAGGTGGCGCTCTGGATCGGCGCTCTGATGCCGCTTCTGATCCTCATCTATCTGCTCTTCAGCGGTAGTTTCATCGCAGACGACCCGGTTGAAGAGATCCAGCATCGGACCGGAATTTCGGTCCTCATCCTCCTCTTCCTCACGCTTTCCATTACGCCGCTTCGCCGACTCACGGGATGGAATTCGCTCATCCGATTCCGGAGGCCGCTCGGGCTGTTTGCGTTTTTCTATGCGACGCTCCATGCCTTCAGCTATTTCGTGTTCGATCAGGAGCTCTCGGCGACGGGCATCGCAGCAGACGTCATCGAGCACCCCTGGGTTCTGGTGGGCTTTACGGCGTTCGTTCTCCTGATACCCATGGCCGTTACGAGCACGGCCGGGTGGATTCGCCGGCTCGGAGGGAAGCGCTGGGCATGGATCCACAGGCTCATCTACCCGATCGCCGTACTCGGCGTACTTCATTTCTACTGGCAGGTGAAGCTGGACGAGTCCGAGCCGGTCCTCTATGCTGTTCTCTTGGCAGTGATACTGGCCTCTCGAGTGGTGGTCAAATCGCGAAAAAGAACGGTATGACCGGAGCATGTCACACGGCGTCGCGCCTGATGAAGCATTCCATCCCCATACGTACCATTCTGTTATCGGGGCCGCCTCTGCGCTTGTGGACTCGTCGTTCTTTTCTCATCTTTCAGCTTATCCACAAATACCCGGAATCCTCCATGCGCCGCTTCTATGTGCTCCTCCTACCCGCAATTCTTATCGTAACACCGCTGTTGGCTCAGGAACGCGCCCACGTGGACGGACTCGGTAGTACCTACTTTCCCAACTCGGGAAGCGCACATGCGCAGAACGATTTCATTCGGGGTGTTTTGCTTCTGCACAGCTTCGAGTACGGACCGTCCGCCGAGGCATTTCGGGCCGCACAGGAAAAGGATCCGAACTTCGCGCTCGCCTACTGGGGCGAGGCGATGACGTACAATCATCCGCTTTGGAGCCAGAAAGATGAAAAGGCTGCGCGTGCTGTACTCGATCGCATACCTCCGGTCACGGAGGACCGCCGCAAAATAGCACCCACGGTCCGCGAAAAAGAATATCTCCGGGCTGTTCGTACGCTCTATGCGCCGGGCTCGTCCAAAGAGGAGCAGGATCGTGCCTACATGGAGGCGATGAAACGACTTCACGAGACGTATCCAGAAGACGATGAGGCTCGTCTATTCTATTCCCTATCTATTCTTGGAAGCCGTGACGGAGAACGGGACTTTGCGACGTACATGCGGGCGGCCGCCACAGCGGCTCCGGTCTTCGAGCGCTATCCCGATCACCCTGGCGCTGCTCACTATCTCATCCATTCGTTTGATGATCCTGTCCATGCTCCACTCGGTCTTCCGGCTGCCGACGCTTATTCCGAAATCGCTCCCAACGCGGCCCACGCGCAACACATGACGTCCCATATTTTCGTCGCGCTGGGATTGTGGGATCGCGTCGTGACTGCGAACCTCCGAGCGCAGCGCGTTCAGGACTCGGCCAGAGCCGCCAACGGACAAGGTCCGAATGTGTGCGGGCACTACTCGTCCTGGCTGCACTATGGCCGCTTGATGAAAGCTGAACTACAGGAAGCCGAAACGCTAATGGATGCCTGTCACGCGCGGGCTGCGTCGGGAGAATCTACCGAGGCTGAACGAATCGGCTCGAGAGCAGAGTGGTTTTATTTCGTAAGCATGCGTGCAAGGCACATCGTCGATACTGAGGACTGGTCACTGCTCGATCGCTGGACCGCTGAGCCGCCCCGACTAACGGACGAGGAAGCGAATAAAGCTCCTGGCATCTTTGGTGGACCCTCGTTCACGTATCGCGTGACGAATGCCTTGGCCGCATTGAATCAAGATGACCCTTCGCTCGCCGAGGCTGTTGTCGCAGAGGACTGGGGGAATCACCAGGGGAGAGAAACCCAGCTAAATCAACTCCGGGGATTGCTGCAACTTCGTAATGGAAATCAGGAAATTGGAGTCGCACTTTTGAGGGAAGCCGCGGCGAGCGAAGAAGACCTTCCGTTCGAATTCGGTCCCCCCGCCATTGTCACACCATCATTTGAACTCCTTGGCAAAGCACTGTTATCGCTGGGCCATGCGGAGGCGGCCGCTGAAGCGCTCAGGCGTGCAAACGAACGCACGCCAGGAAGGGTTCAGGCGAGGGTTGGTCTCGAAGAGGCAAGCAGTACAGGGACGGACGAGTAATTCGTTTTCCGCAACGCCGGCGCTTTTCCGGACATTAGATATTTTACGTATGCCACTCGTTTTGTTGGGCTTCAATTGGTATGTGCCGGGCGACGGACGATGTCCGCGACAGTAAGCCCATGTTTTTGCTTCGAGTCTGATTTACGTCAAAAGCGCGCCATGGATGCCAGGCAATTATTCCTGGAGCACTACCACGCCTTTCAAGACTATCCTGAGTCTCTATCGAAAGCCTGAAGTGACTACGCCGACAGAATATTTCAAAAATATTCTCCCGATCGAGTTTGGAGGGCGCGAATCCACGAATCCGCTCGCGTTCCGTCACTATCGGCCGGATCAGCTGGTAGCCGGAAAATCGATTGGCGAACATTTCAAATTTGCATGTGCGTACTGGCATTCATTTGGAAATAGAGGTGCCGATCCATTCGGTGCACCGACTCGGACGTTTCCATGGGACGCTGAATC
>JACZYK010000279.1 GCA_022571135.1 Bacteroidota bacterium | reverse complement strand
TATCGAACCCGAGCGAATTAAGGAATTCGAGATAGGATTCGAGGCCGAGCTGCTGTCTAACGTTGGACTGGATGTGACCTACTATCGCCAAACGGCCAAAAATTCGATCATCCCTTTTCAATATGCTCCGTCCACGGGACTGACCGCCAGCCCGGTTCCATTCAATGTAGGCGCATCCACCGGGTGGGGTTTTGAGACGGCTCTCTCCGCGGCAATTCTGCAGAAACGAGATTTTGGAGTCGATCTTACACTTATTTGGAACTATCAAACGAATGAAGTGGACGATTTGGGAGGTGCCCAACCCATTTTTGATGGTTTCGACATCAACGTGATCAAGGAGGGGCTGCCAAGAGACGCGTTCTATACGTGGTCGTCGCGGGCAACTTTTGCTTCAGACGGCACCTACACCGGAGCCGAGCTGACCACCAGCGACGACGACGGTGACGGCGAAGCAGATCGGACCTCTTTTGGTACGCCCTATCCTGACTATAGTGGATCGTTGGCTCTCAATATTCGGGCGTTTAAATATGTATCCGTCGGAGTGCTTACCGACTGGATGATCGGCAACCACGTATTCAACGGTACTCGCGAAGTACGAGCCATTGTCGGTGGTCTACAGTCTCGAAATGAGGCGATGGTTTCGCTCGGCCTGGTGCCGGCTGAGGCCTTCGGGCTTGAGGACGAGAACATTCCGATTCTAGAGCCGGGAACGGACGCATATCGCCAGGCGGCTGAGTTTGTTGGCAGCACGGAACCGTTCGTAGAGGGTGTAGAAGCCAGAGGCAATTTTATTGAGGCGGCCGATTTCTTTAAGCTCAGAGAGGTCAGCATTCGATATGATTTGACGCATTTGTTGAGCGGAGTGAATGCAGACCGACATATCCGGACATTGAGTATTACGCTCGCCGCCCGAAATCTCTGGACGACGACCAAATACTCCGGATCGGACCCGGAGGGAAGTTTTCAAGGTGCGAGCAGCACTACACGAAGTTGGGATTTCCTCGTGCTCCCGCAACCCCGCGTGATTTACGCGATGATATCGATCGGACTCTAATGCGTGTGATTCTATCTCGAACATATCGCTTTCCGGTGCTCGTCGTATTGATCGTAGGTATCAGTGTGAGTGCGTGTGATACGTTCGTGGAAGACGTCGACTTACCGATTAACACCATCGACGACGAGCAGCTGAATACGGAAGAGCAGGTTCCCTTTCTAATACAGGGCGTTCAGTCGCGTTTTTCTACGACCTACGATCGGATCGCTGTACTATCGGGCGGGCTTTCTGACGAGTTGGTTTTTGATAGAAGGGCGGGTACAGCCACGTTCCCTTCGTTCGAAGAGATAGAATCTGGACACGTCTCCTTCGCCAACTTCTCCAACGATTTTGTTTACAACGCTGTCGGAGAGCTGCGATTCCTTTCCGATAATCTTCTGGCTCGACTCGAGAAGATATCTTTCGCAGACGCGGATCTGAAAAATCAGGCAGCATTCATCGGAAATTTCTACGGCGGCCTCGCCAGGTATTTCTTGGCCACGTATTACGGAATCAGCCCAACGGAGGGAGGGGGAGTGATTTCGGAGGATCCGGACAACCCGGCTCCATTTACCCCTTCCTCTGAGATGTACGGCCTGGCTATTGAAAAGCTGAACACGGCCCTTGCACTGGCAGACGGCTATCACACTCGCGTGATCTATACGGTGATCGCTAGAATTGAGCTGTTCCGAGGAAATTATTCAGAATCACAGGCTGCAGCCCAGCTCGGCCTGATGATGGGCGATGAACCGTTTGTCTCGTTACATACGCGCGACAACAACAATTTCTGGTGGGACGAAGCCGGTAACGGGCGGTTGCAGTGGGTGGTGGATGCTCGGTTCAATCAGTATGTAGAAGATGACCCCTCGGAAGCAGCTCGTATTCCGCTGATACCTACCGAAGGAGCGGATGGGACTATCTTCTACCAACAAAACCTTTACCCGGACGCAGAAACGCCGTTTCCATTCGCGACGTGGCAGGAGAACGAGTTGATTCTTGCAGAAGTCGCAGTCCGAAACAGCGATATTCCGGGTGCTCGCAGTCGTCTGGACGACATTCGCGCCAGTCATGGGCTAGGAGGTCTGGGTCCGATTTCTCTGAATACGATCATCAGCGAACGCGAGAAAGAGCTCTTCACGATGGGAATGCGTCTGGTGGATCAGCGCCGGTTTGATCTCTGGCACCTGGACGCGGGCACGTGGCAATACCTGCCGCTAACGCAGAACGAGCGAAATCAGAATCCGAATTTCTAGGTTCGGTTAGTTTGCCGGTTCGCGTGCCAGCCGGTCGAGCAGCGATTCGATTCTACGGCGGGCTTCGGCAACTCTTGGTTGCAATTCCGGATCCGCATTCTCCCACAGTTCGGCAAACTTGGTATAGTGCTCGATCGATTTGTCGAGTTGTTCGGTATCCTCGTAAAGCTCTCCAAGGCGGAAATGTACCGGTGCTGTACGAGCAGCAACGAAAAAGCTGTAATAATCTGGGGCAGATACGAAACGTTCGTAGGCGGAAATGGCTTCAGAATAAGCCCCGGTCTCATCGTACGCCAATCCAAGATAATCCTGTAAACAGCGGACGCAGAGCTCCATCTGGTTGTAAGCTTCGATCAATGCTGGAATACCCCGCTCAGGACCATCCTGCCGATAAGTAATCCATCCTCGAACAAGTGGAGCGATGATTTCTTCAGTTACGATATTATATCCTGGAGAGCTGGCTGCTGAATCGGCACGCTCGATATCATCCAATTCGATCAAAAGGAAAGCGAGCGATTGCCAGGGTCTTCCTTCCGGAGGAAGCGATTCCATGGGAGTCTCTACTCTGGCGCGAGCCAGTCGTTCGATCGCGAATGATGTGTTACCTGTAGCGATGGCGTCGTCGGCAGCTCCTTCAAAGAGTTGGCGAAGCGCCGAAGCCGTGCTGTTGGCCGCCGACACCGGGGCACGATCCTGAAGCCAGGTGAGCAGAAGGCCGGCCACGATCACCAGGCAAAGGAGCGAGAAGGGAGACCGCACTCTACCCACTGTGAATGTTTCCAGTCCGTCCTGCGGCCCGAGGGCATACCACCATGTATCCAAACCCCTGTCAGGTGAGGGTCCCGCTCGCTTGGCGGGCCTCGATCACTATTACAACATTAGGACCGGAACCCCTTGGCAGGGAAGCTTCTCCTCTTGGGCCCTGGAACCCGCGTTTACCCATGTGTGTACGCTGCTATGCGCCCGCCCCGCGGTGAGCCGTGTGAGCGGGTGGTTGGCAACGAATCGTTTTTCGGAGGTGCCGTTCGGGATGGTGAGGGGTCAAAAAGGCGCGTCGGGAAGGTTGGGG
>JACZYK010000278.1 GCA_022571135.1 Bacteroidota bacterium | reverse complement strand
AGGTCCGTATTCGAAGGAACGGTCTCGTCTGGGGCAGACAGGCGCATCGAGATGGACGCTGACGATTTGCCGAGTGGTACGTATTACTACCGGATAACGGGCGACGATTTCACGGTCTCCAGGCAGATCACGAGGGTGCAATAGAAATCTCGCGCAACGTCCGGCTCCAGTCCGACTATACACAAGCGCTTACTCGAATGTGCACGGATTTATCCGACCAAACACCGGCCGAAGCGTATATTTCGTTCGGTATCGAGACATCGGCATACCAGCGCCAACGAATGAAAGTAAGTGCGAGTGCAGCGATCACGCTGAGCATTGGGTTAATTCTGGGCGGATGCGAGCTCCTCAATGATGTGACCTCTCCTGATCCGGGCTCCACAGACACGATTGTGTTCTCGTCGCACATTCAGCCGTTGTTCGATACGCACTGCACCGGGTGCCACAGCGGCGAAACAGCGGACGCGGGTCTGAGGTTCGATTCGTGGAGCAATACGATGTTGGGATCGAAGCACGGCGAAGCCGTCATCCCCTACGCGGCGGGGCACAGCTTAATGATTCGGCTGGTGACCGACCTTCCCGGAGATCCGCACCCCGTGAACGAAGGGAACGAGGGATTATCTGCGGCCGAAGTCGCGCTCCTCGAACGCTGGATCGACGAGGGAGCCCTCGACGACGACGGCACCGTTCCTTTTGCGGACTCCAACGATCTTCTCTACGTCTGCAATCGCGACGAGGCGAGTATTTCAGTGATCGACACGAAGGCAAAGCTTGTCATCAGGCGTCTCGATCTGGTCAAACTGGGCTTTACAGAAAATGCGGCACCCTACGATGTGGTCGTGGAACCCGGCGGAGAACAATGGTACGTCTCGCTTGCCGGAGACAATGCGGTTCTGAAATTCTCACGCGCAAACGAACTCGTGGCACAGGCCGCCGTCACCTTTCCCGGTTTGCTTGCTCTCCATCCGACGAATGGCATACTCTACGCGGGTCGGGCGCTGAATTCGGCTCAGGCGCCTGCGTCGATTGTGGCCATTCGCAGATCTGATATGTTTGTCGATGAAATACCGGTCGTGTTTTCTCGTCCTCATGCGCTGGCTGTTCGTCCGCAGGGTGATGTCGTATTCTCAGCCGGATTCGACGTCGATCAGCTCATGGCCATCCAATCGGGTACGAGCAGCGTGACTTTTACACCGATCACAGGTCCGCTGCACAGCATGGGGCACTTCGCGATCTCGCCGGACGGTAACTGGATGTGGGGCAGCGGATGGGCCAGTTCTCTCATGACATTGTTTGATATTTCGAACCCGCAGGCGGTCCAGCAGCGACAGTCCATACCCGTAGCAGCGGATCCGAGACAGGCGGCCATTCTCCCCAACAGCTCGGCTCTTTATATATCGGGCAACCAGGACGACGTCGTAACCGTGGTCGATTTTTCATCGACCCAGGTCAGGAAAGTGATCTCGGGAAACGGCATGTCAGAACCGAATGGCATCGCGGTGACCGGCGACAACCGATTCGTTTTCGTGTCCAACGCGAACACCGCCGGTGGATATATTCCACGCTATGACTTCAGGGACAATGACCGAACGGGTACGGTTGTGGTGATTGACACCGCCATCGATGAAATCGTTAAAGTGATCGAGGTGGGCAAGAGAGCATCCGGACTGGGCATGAAACCGGGTGCGATAGGATTTTGAATCGGTCTGGTCCTGTTGGCGTTAAATGACCCCTAAGGTCCGTCCAGGATCCGCTCCTTTCTTTTCAGGATTTCCCACCAGGTAATCGCCATGGAAAACGCCAGTCCAAGGCCCATCAGGACGAGGATGCCGCCGACCGAATCATGGGCCGCCGGCCATTCAAGCCCCCGGCCCGTGTCCAGCCACGGCCAGAGCGCCCGGAGAGATCCAACCATCAATCCGACCAGGACTACCATCGTCCGGTCGTGATATCGTCGGAGGAGCCATCCGAGTACCAGCGAGAACAGTCCAAGACCGATGACGGCTCCAAGACCGAAAACGGTGATGACCAGGAAATTCCAGGCCTCGATGGCACGAAAAACGGGTTCGTACATTCCGAATACGAGGAGGATGAATGCACCCGAAATACCCGGTAGGATCATAGCCGAAACGGCGATGGCCGCGGCGAAGAAATACTGCAGAAGAGTCGGATCGGTCAACTCGGTAGGAGGTAGACCCGAGAGGACGAATGCAACCGCTACGGCCGCGATGGCGAGACCATATTCGCGGAAGTCGATGTGAGAGGTGCGGAGCCACGGGATAGCGATCGAGCCCAGGATCAGTCCGAAAAACAGTGCGCGACTGTGCTCCGGCCAGCTCTCCAGAAGTTCGGAAATCAACCTGGCGCCGGCGAACGGCACAACCAGAACGCCCACAATCAATGGGATCAGAAAAGGCCATTCAAGGTCCATGAAGTGGCCGACGAACGATCTGAAATCTAGCCTTGCGAGCGCTGCTATGGCTTTGACAGAGCGTTCTGCGATCTGGATAATCCGCTCATAAATGCCAAAAATGAGGGCCATTGTTCCCCCGGAGACCCCCGGAATAACATTGGCGGCGCCGATACCGATACCCTGGAGCATAAGCAGAATCCATCGAACCATGCTGTTCATTCGTCCAGGACCTTCTGCTAATAAAAAAGGCAGGCGATGGATCACCTGCCAGTGGGCGTTAGTTTCCCTAGGCCTCGAATCAACGATCGAGGTCCAGGAAGCCGCGAATCCTAGAGTTCCTGTACAGATCCGGATACATCTTCGGAAACTCCTTCTTCTTTTCGGGATCCAGCTTGAAAGCCATCTTCAGAGCATGGATGCTCTCTTCCGTCCGGCCCAGCGCGAAGAGCACCTTGGCCTGCTGGACATAGACTACTGCACAGTCGGGATCGAGCAAGAGAGCCGTTCGATAGGCCTCCAGAGAGTCCTCGATCTGTTTCGCTTCGAACAGCGTCTCGGCGTAATCCAGCCACGCATCCCGATTCTTCGGCGCAATCTGAACGACATTCCTGTAGGCATCGATGGCTTCCTGGAGATCCATGCCGTAGTCGAGCCAGTTGGAAAGCACATAGGCATGGCCCAGGGCCTGGATGCCGTAGTCACCAAAGCTCACCGAGGTCCCGCCGCTGGCGATACCGCGCTGCCGTGGGTGGTGTTGCTTCCGGTGTTTGACCTTGCGGGGAATCAACATGACTAACTCTCCGTGCTCTCGGGAGCCCCAGTACCAGAAGTCTCAGCCGCAGGGGCCTCAGTAACAGGAGCCTCAGTAACAGGAGCCTCAGTAACAGGAGCCTCTGCCGCAGAAGGTGCATCCTCGGTCGCGGCACGACCGGCGTCGGTGCTCGT
>JACZYK010000029.1 GCA_022571135.1 Bacteroidota bacterium | reverse complement strand
AACACGGCAGCCTCTCCGGCTGCCGGGGCTCCCTGCGTGATAATCTTCGCGATTTCAGCTCCGGCGACACCGACCGACGCCAGACCGCCGAAGCCGTTGAATGCACCGACCAGCTCCGGCATCCCCGTCATTTTTACTCGCTTGGCCAGAAAGCCACCGATCAAGCCGCCAATGGCGAGACCGGCAATCATCTCGACTGGCGTCAGAATTTTGGCTATGAACAGCGTGGCTACAATGGCGATCAACATGCCGATCGCAGCCAGCTGGTTGCCGCCTCGCGCCGTGGCAGGAGACTGCAGCCTTTTCATTCCGAAAATGAACAGAACCGCTGCAACCAGATACGCAATTTTGATAAGGTCTTGTGACATGATCTCCTTTTTCTATAAAAATGACTCGATCTTCAGCTGTTGATCGGTCAGTTCTTTTTCTTGAACATCTGGAGCATACGGTCGGTTACCATGAAGCCGCCGACCACATTGATCGTGGCGACGATCAGGGCTCCAAATCCGATCCATTTAGCCCACTCTCCGCCAACCATTCCGGCGGCGACCAGAGCGCCTACGATCGTGATCCCGCTGATTGCGTTGGATCCCGACATCAGTGGAGTATGGAGTGTCTGTGGCACCTTGCTGATGACCTCCATACCGATGAGCGCAGCAAGGACGAAAACGACGATATTGGTTAGAAGCATGATTTTTTTCCTCTGGGAAAATCAGGCAGTTTGAAGAAGGGACTTAACGCGCTCGTGCACGATCTCTCCATCGTGCGTAACACAGGATCCGGCAAACACCTCGTCTTCGAATTTCACCGTAAAACCGTTCTCGTCGGTAAAGTCCTCCAGGACGGCCAGCAGGGTTCGCGAATACAACTGACTTGCATGGACGGGCATGCCGGCCGTCAGGTTCATGACGCCAAAAATCTTGACGCCGTGGCGCACAACCGTTTCGCCCGGAACGGTGAGTTCGCAGTTCCCTCCGTTGGGCGCCGCCATGTCGACGATGACAGAGCCCGCGTGCATCTCCCTAACGGCTTCCTCGGTGATCAGTGTCGGAGCCCGGCGTCCCGGAATGAGGGCGGTGGCGATCACCACGTCGGATTTTCCGATAAAGGGAACGAGCAGTTCCGTCTGCCTCGCCGCCTTTTCTTCGACCAGAGCTTTGGCGTATCCGCCTTCGTCCTGCATACTCCCGGTCTTGAGTTCCAACTCGACAAACGAAGCACCGAGGCTCTGCACCTCTTCGGCTACAACGTCCCTGATGTCGTAGGCCGAGACTCTTGAACCAAGACGCTTGGCGGTGGCGATCGCCTGAAGACCGGCGACGCCGGCTCCAAGAACCAGTACGTTTGCCGGCCTGACCGTGCCTGCTGCAGTTGAAAGCAACGGAAAGAATTTTGGGAGCGCCTCCGCTGCAATCAGGACCGCTCGGTAACCACCGATCGAACTGAGTGCCGAGAGCGCGTCCATTTTCTGGGCACGCGATATCCTGGGAACGAGCTCCATCGACAAAGCCGTGACTTTCCGTGCAGCGATTCGCACCGAAATGTCGGGATTGTCCAGCGGACTCAGAAAACCGATCAGCACTCCACCCTCGCGAAGCAGACTAATCTCCTCGTCGTTCGGCGGCTGTACCTTGACCACTACATCGGCGCCAAATGCTTCCTCTCGGGAAACCACCTGCGCTCCCGCAGCTTCGAAATCCTCGTCCGTATAAAAGGCGTTGTCGCCGGCCCCTCGCTCTACGAGCACAGAGGCTCCTTTCTTGACCAGGCGAGCAACTACCTCTGGAATGAGCGCAACGAGATTCTCACCCGCTTTCCGCTCTCTGGGTACTCCTATTGTATATGCCATTTTGATTGTGTCTTGTGCTTACTCCGCGCGTAGGCTTAACGACTACTAATTAGCCCTTTTCTTTTTCGAATTCGTCCATGAAAGATACCAGCGCATCGACCGCTTCTAGCGTGCATGCATTGTATATGGATGCCCTTGCGCCCCCTACGGATCGGTGCCCTTTAAGAGCGAGAAGCCGGTTTCGCTTTGCCTCTGCGATGAACTCTACCTCGAGCTCCTCTGACTCCAGGCGAAATGTCACATTCATGAGTGAGCGTGAATCTCTGTCGGCTGTCCCTCGATAGAAGTCCGTACGATCGATTCTCTCATAGAGAACGTCGGCTTTCGCCACGTTCCTATTTTCCATCGCTTCAAGTCCACCCAGATTCTTCAACCATCGAAGTACCTTTTCGACGAGGTACACGGCGAAGACAGGAGGCGTATTGAAAAGTTTCTCCACGTGTGTTCCATAGTCGAGCATCGTCGGGATATCATCTTTACGAGTCCTGAAAAAATCGTCATGAATCAGGACAACAGTCACTCCCGATGGACCGATATTCTTCTGGGCTCCCGCGTAGATCAGGCCGTGTCCGTCCACATTGAAAGGCCTGCACAGAAAATCGCTTGATGCATCACATACAAGAGGCGCCTCGGTCACGGGCTCCGACGGATACTGAGTCCCGAATATGGTGTTGTTAGACGTATAGTGGACGTAAGCCGCATTCGCCGTGAGGTCCCACGTCGTCGGATCCGGAATGGCTTTGAAGTCGACATCGGCTCCAGAGGCCGCCGTATTGGCACGTCCGAACCTTTTCGCTTCGGTGACCGCCTTCTTCGACCACGCCCCGGTGACCAGATAATCCGCGCTCTGATCCTCCCGCAAGAAATTGAGAGGAATTTGATAAAACTGCATCGAAGCGCCACCCTGGAGGAACAGGATGTGCCAGTCCTCAGAAAGTCCCAGCAAGGAGCGCAGAGAAGACCGAGCACTTTCGGCGATCGCCGTGTATTCAGGTGAACGGTGACTGATTTCGATCACGGACGCTCCGGCTTCCCGATAAACCAGAAACTCTCGCTGAGCTTCTTCGAGAACTTCCACCGGAATCGTTCCCGGCCCTGCGGAGAAATTATATTTACGTTCCATTCTTCTTGGTTCCCAAAATTCGAGTCCCCGAGGACTCCTCGTTTAGCGTTTATTCCAAATACGATTACACCGACTCCGTCGATGTATCGTACCTAAAGTCGATGTTCGGCATGTTTAAAACAGATGCACAAGGAGCCCGCTTCGAAGCTTCGGCTCAAACCACGTGGATTTAGGAGGCATTAGCAGGCCCGCATCCGAGATGTCAACAAGTTCCTGGATGCTGGTTGGGTACATGGAGATGGCCATTTCAGCCTTCCCTTCTCGAACGAAAAGCTCCAATTCATCCGTACCCCTGATACCTCCCACAAAGTCTATGTTTGGATCTCTTCTCGGGTCTGTAATACCCAGGAGTGGATCGAGAATAAATTCGGTAAGCCGGCCCACATCCAGGCGGTCAGCCGCAGTTGATCCCGCCGTCTGAGGAAGTTCGATCCCATACCAGGATCCATTGAGCAGTACGGAAATCTGTCCTTTTACGGCCGGTACCGGCGGGGCGCTCCGGGTCACTCGAAACCTGTCTTCAAGCGTTGCAAGGATTTCTTCGGGGGACACAGGTAAACGTCTGATGATCCGGTTATAGGCCATGATGCGCATCGCCCTCATCGGAAACAGCACTGCCGGGAAATACCGAACTTCATCCGACACCCCGGGCTTTCCCGCTACAGCTTCCGCAGCTCTACTGGCAGCCTTGCATCTGTGATGACCATCGGCGATGTATAGAAAATCTATCTCCTGGAAAAGCACGACCAGCCGTTGAGGATCCCGGACAGTCCATATCGTGTGTTGATTACCGTCGGGAGCTGTCAAATCATAAATCGGGGTCGTTTCGGTCGTCGCGTCCAGCACGCGGGCAACGCCGGGGTGATCTCTGAATGTGAGCATGATGGGCTCTGCATGCGCGCGCTGGGTGATGATATGCCGCGTTCTGTCGTCTTCTTTGACGGGTCTTGTTTTTTCGTGCTTCAGGATCACGTCCGAGTCGTAATCCGATACGGAAACGCATCCGAAAATTCCCGTTTGCGCCCGGCCGTTCATGATGATTCTGTAAACGTAGAGCGAAGGATCCTTTTCCTCCAGGGAATGAGGCCCAACGACGTATTTCCTGAGATTATCGGCACCCTTTTCGTACACGGCATCATCGTACTGATCCATTCCCGGCGCAAGGTCGATCTCGGGTCGAATGACCCGCAGAAAGCTCAGAGGTCTGCCGTCGGCCAACACTCTGGCTTCATCGGTGCTGACGACGTCATACGGGACGCACGCTATTTCGGCGGCATACTCCGGGACAGGGCGGACAGCTCGAAAGGGGTGCAGAGTGACCATTTCCGCTTGGTTACTTGATGATCAGAAAACTCGCGGAAAATACGGAGGATGTTCGATACAGCCACGTCCCGACGACGACCGAAAGCCGAGTTAACAGAAAAGACACGAGCCTGTCGAGTCCGTGCGCCATATCGGTTGTCAGAAACCGCGTTTGTTCGTACTTTCCGGAATCTATATCGCGGGGTGGAGCAGCAGGTAGCTCATCGGGCTCATAACCCGAAGGTCGTGGGTTCGAATCCCACCCCCGCTACAGCACGGGGCGCACAATCGACTGGTTGTGTGCTCTTTTTTATTCAGCACACATCTGACCATCGCTTCCCGGGATCGAAAAAGCGTTCGAGTCTCTCTTTTAGGTTTCTAGCGTCGTCATACCCTATTTCCATCAGACGGGTCGAATAGTCTGGTTCGAACAGCAGCATGGACAACCAGTCGGGTGATTTTGTATCCTTGCTGCGCAGTCCTCTCGCAAGGAGATTGAGTGCTCCTCCGAGGTCGGACTGAAATTCTCCAGCCAGTCTTCCGAGATCTACGGAAGGTCGGATAACCAGAAGGTTGACGATCCGCATGCCTTTTCTCCGCCAGGGCGGAAGAGATCTGAGGAGTGAGTTTATCCGTGCGACGGACAGTGCATCCTGATCCAAATGGTCAAGAAATACAGCGTTCAGGAGGGTTCCGAAAATCTGTGCGGACGGGGGATATCCGATGACCGCGGGATCATCCGCCTCAAGCCTGGATCTACCATACCTGGTAGATATGGCCAGAATACGATCCGCCCTGAGGTGAATGGCCGGACTGAGCGGCTCAGCAAGTCGAATTCCCCCATCCCCATACCACATATCTCCCAGTTTAATTGCCGGAAAGAGGCCGGGTAACGCGGAGGAAGCCATGATATGATCAATGGTCAGAGGCCCCTGGATGCTGATCCTGTTCGGTCTCTCCCACCCTTCGATCTGGTCTCCTTCCACCCAAGTAACCGATTGGCCGGTGGCATAATTGGTAGTGACCAGGGCACAAGCATTCAGTCTGCCCAAACGAATATTCGCGGTAATTCCGGAGAGCCTCCCATCATCGGCATTCAAGTTCTTCCTGAGGAATCGTCTCAGCGGCTCTGTATCCACTATTCCACGGCCTGATTCGTCCGCGCTGTCATCATCGTCCCCAATTTTTGTGACGGCATTCCAGAAAAGCTGGAATCCCGATTTGGCCCTGTAAACGTCGTCCGAGGTCAGCTTCTCCCACCAGTTCACCAGGTTACTGACGGCCGGCCGAAGACCTGCGGTATTGTTTGCTAGATGTGCCACATTCAGCGATCCTGCAGACACGCCGGTCATGATGGGAAACTGCTGCTCCGGAAACGAGTCCGAAATGTATTGCATAACGCCCGCCTGATAAGCGGCACGGGCGCCGCCGCCACTCAGTACCAGACCGTATAGGCAGCTATCTCCTAAGCCCGTCAGTCGGTTCGAAAACTTGTCTATCCTTTCCCACATGGTTAACCACCTTCGTATGAATTCAGCCGGTGAAGCGCCGCGCGAGCCTGGACGGGTAGAACCCGTTTAAAACTCTTTTTGACATACTCCCCTCAACATAAAGGGGGCTTTCTTCGGTTTCAATCGTAAAATACCCAGCAAACTCCCCGTTTTTCCGTGGATGGATCGTTCGGGTCGTTTCTACGTACGCGGTCGACCGAGCAAACAGACAACGTCTAAAGTTGAACCGGTTTCTACTTCTGTTTATCGACGGTATCGGTCTGGGGAGAGCGACCCGCGAGAATCCATTCACACGAGATGAGCTTCCGGGATTCACGCTACTCTCGGATGGGCAGCAGTGGACCGACGAATCCGTTACCGTGAATCGGGACGGGATCAGTTTTCAGCACATCGATGCGTGTCTGGACATCCCAGGGCTCCCGCAGAGCGGGACGGGACAGGCCACCCTGTTCACAGGCGTTAATTGTGCAGCCCTTGCCGGACGCCATTTCGGTCCGTTTCCGCATTCGACCTCCCGACAGGTCATCGCCGAGCACAATATCTTCAAAGAAATCGGAATAATTGGCGGAAGCGCGGCTTTCGTGAACGCCTATCCACCGAAATTTTTCGATTACGTTCGCCGCAGAAACAGATGGTCGGTAACGACGCGATGCTGCCTTGATTCGGGCACTCCGATTCGAACGCTAGACGATCTGATCGAAGGACGGGCCCTGGCAGCCGATATCACAGGCGCCCGGCTTCAAGCTCATCTTGGACCGTGTGTAGACACGATTACCGAGGAGGAGGCGGCCCGTAGACTTTCAGATATTGCGGCACGCCATTCATTCACTGCATTCGAGTACTTCCTGACCGATAAAGCGGGTCACGCACGTTCTATCGATGCGGCAACTGAATGCCTGCGTTCCATTGACCGCCTGGTCGCAGGCCTTGCGGCCCGGGCTTTCAATCAGGAATTTACTCTGATCGTCACGAGCGACCACGGCAATATGGAGGATCTATCGGTGAAAACCCACACGCGTAATCGGGTGCCCCTGGCGGTATTCGGCCCGGATGCCGACGCTTTCCATGGCGCCTCCTCTCTCACGGATGTCGTTCCATCGATTCTTCGGGCGCTATCGGGATGAACCCGCCTGATCCGCTTCGCGCTCCGACCGATGAAGCGTTCCCGTGAGAATTTCTATTACGATACGATCGGCACCATATATGTCGTCGAGGGCTTCGATTATGCCACGGGCATCAACTGAAATGGTGCGGCCCGACTCACTCCGAAATAGATACTCGTTAGGAAGGGCTTCCATATTACTGTCGAAAACCAGACCCACGATCTCAAGATCCCGGTTCAGAAGTGGAGATCCGGAGTTACCGCCGGTAATATCATTGGTCGAGACGAGATTCAGTGGAGTGGAAAGATCAAACTCGGCCGCCGGATTATTCCAGCGCTCCGGTAGTGTCCATTCCTCTCTGCCTGAATGCGAAAAAGTCTGATCGTACAATCCGTAATACGTCGTAAAGGCGGGCGCTATCGTCCCGTTATAGGCGTAGCCGGAAACGATGCCGTCTGCGATCCGGAGTGAAAATGACGCGTCCGGCGGCATGATTCCCCCAACAACGGCAAACCGGGCTCTGGCCAGACGAGATGAATAGGTCTCCTCTCTATCCATGAAATCCCTGAGCTGCTGGTCCAGTGTGAAGTACAAAGGAGCGATTGCGCCGATGACTTCGACCGTTATGTCGCCGCTCGTGAGGTAGTTTTCGTCAAGAACGGATATAAATTGAGCGGAGTCCGCCAGAACCGATGTTGCAGCGATCGAGTCGGCCAGTTGCTCCAGGCCACCGCTCCCCATCAGTCTTCTGCTCGTCGGGTCCGATGAGCCCAGATATTCCACCAATTCGGAAAGTCTTTTAGCGATATAATCCCGTTCAAGATCCTCAGGCCAGTCCTTGATCTTCAGAGCCTGGTCCCTGATATCCTTCAGCTGATCCGCAGGAGCCCCCCGTTGCCTGAGCAACGTATAGACGTATCCGTACATGGCACGCGTGAGAATATGCGAACTCATGGTCGGATTCAGAAAGTGCGTAAACGCTCGGGCCCTTGCGGCCGATGCCCTCTTGGAAATCTGCAAGCGGGCGATATCATCAAGGACCGAAGAATATTCCGCCGACAAGGAATCAGACTGGCCGATCGAATGCATTAAGATCGCGTCCGAAGCGCCCCTCCGTTTTATGATCTCGCCGCTCTGAAGACCCCCAAGCTGCCCCTTCTTTGATTTAAGCTCATTCAGTAAGGAGAAATAGTCGTTTCTGATATCGAACCGCTCAGATTCCTCACGATGTCGGCTTAAATATCGTTCGAGGATGGCCGAGCGGTCTTCAAGTACCTTGATGCTCTGGGGAAGCGAGTAGTCCCTATAGTATTCGAGTTGGCTGACCGTACTCAGCCGACTCGTCGAACCAGGGTTTCCTACCACGAAGACAGCCTCGCCAACCGAACTCCCTTCGGTATTCCAGCGAAAATAGTCGGGCGTGTTCAACGGCTCTCCGTCTTCTCCGTAAGCGCGAAACAGGCTCATGTCGAGGTTGAATCGAGGAAACGTGAAGTTGTCGAAATCTCCGCCGAAGAATCCGATCTGGAGTTCCGGCGCCATTACGAGCCTGATGTCGTTGTACCTTTTGAATGTATACGCCGAGTATATCCCTCCGTGATACAGAGCGATCACCTCGACTTTCATGGTGGAATCTTCGGCTTGGGCCATCGATTCCAGTCTGCTCTTGATGGCATCGGCTCTTTTGCGCCTGGCTTCGGCCTTTGGACCGGCGCCGAGTACATTCTCGGCTGCGCCATATACTTCAGCCGTCACGTCCTGGATGCGAAGAAGCTGCTCTACGTAGAGATCCGCCACGCGCCGTTCAGCGGAGAGGGAGTCGGCATAGAAACCATTGTCCAAAAGGTTTTCACCAGCATGTGTTACGTCTGTTACGCTTGAACGGGCACAGTGATGGTTCGTCAGAATGAGACCGGAGGGCGATACAAACGAGGCAGAGCAGTACGTCGAAAATCGCAGAGCACCCAACATGGCCCTGGCAAACCACGAGGAATCAGGCCTGAAATCATACGTATCCTCGAAGTAGTCGACGGGCGGATTGTCGAACGTCCACATCTTACCTCCGTCGAAACGGCCAACCTCCACACCTGCGAAAGGGTCGGAAGTCACATCGGCCGGGTCACTCGTGAGCGGAGTCTCGACGATGATATTCTCCGATGGTTCAGGCCTTTCCGTGACCTCGACGATCATCCTCGGCGGAGCACACGCTCCAATAAATATTGCGAGCAGTTGAGGGAGAATAAAAGCGACACTTATACTGCTTAGTCTGCGATCCATGAAGGCTTCCTGGCTCTAAGAATGGATATCAAGAGCGTCTTTGTCATCCGATTGCCCGCATACTTCGCCCTGAGCCGCCTGTTCCAGATTCGTCCCATGCCCGGGCCGGTTCCCTGGAACCGATTCTGGTATGAGGTATATTAGCGCCGCCCAGCGAAAGTGGCGGAAATGGCAGACGCGCCAGACTTAGGATCTGGTGGGGTAACACCCGTGGGGGTTCGAGTCCCTCCTTTCGCACGAAAGCGAATCTGAACAACTCAGAGGGCACTTTTGTCGGGCTCTGTTAACCCTACCTGTGCCCGGCATGTCGCAGTGATCACTGTGTCACTGCAGCATTCTAGAATAGTCGGACAGGTGGGATGGATCGATACGCGATAGTGTATCGTACGCCCGTGAAGCGATTGAGGACCCTTCGAAAACGGCCGTGATTTCTTTGTACTTCGATGTGAAGAACTGATCCAGGTAGTAAGCGCGAGTAACATCGCTGGCGACCACCTCAAGATTGTTTACCACCTCCAGCATTTTTCTTCTTGCAGCATCGGGATCTTTGACAAAGCGATCCAGACACGCATAGTGGTAGTCCCAGTAGGCCTTTCGGACCTCTCTGAATCTCGGATCCAGGATCTGTGAAATGAGTTCACCCCTGGTTCTGTCGCCCGCCATTTGGGCCCAGCCGATCGAGCCCGTAGCCTGCGCGATCTCCGCGACGCGACGCGCCTGCTCAAAATATATCGTGCCCCCGAACTCGGAAAACGTGTCGTAGTCATACCCGAGCATAACATACGCATAGTAGTTCAACACCGATGTGATCGGGTGAAATCGGTCGGGTTCGAAGATCAACGGTGTCCCTCTGGCGTAGTCGAACACCCAGCTATCGTCATTAAACTGAGTGACGGTGCTCTGTTGGACCGTGCCATAGATCGGCCTTCTACTTGCAACGATTAACCTGACACGAAATCGTGTCAGCGTAATCGCTTCAGTGAAAATGATCTGCATCGTGCAGTTGATGCGTTCGTTCTGTTCATAGGCGTCATCTGTCCAGCGTCGAAGGTTGATATACTCCCTGACGTTCAGGCCCAATTCATCCAGAAACGTGAAGTCATTCCCAGTCAGATTCCGGAAGTTCGTCGAGACCGTGCAATTGAATTCCTGAGCAGAAGCGCCAGGGGTCGGAAGGATAAAACCTGTGAGCAGCGCGCAACTGAGGAAATAAAAAATCCTTTTCATATAGCGGGCCGAAAAGCCTCTCATATTTGATGCTTTGATACCGAGTCGACCGGTTACGGTTTCCGGGACGAGCACTCTATGTAGGCAGCATAACAGCTTTTACACACGTTGTGCGGACGTGCCGCATCATGTGAAGAGGAATAAATGTGGGATGGAGAGTCTGTTCGGTCGCGGCCGTCATGGCAGTGTGTACCTCTTTTAGCGCGCCGGGCCAGGTCCTGGTCGGTAATGCGCGCATAGCGGCAGTGATTGCTGGAATCGCCCTGACGGATCCGCGAGCCCCCACAAATCCTGCGCACGCGGGTGCGGGCAACGAATCTCGCGTATCCGCCTGGATTGCCCGCCTCTATGGTCTCTCTGAAATCAGTGTGCATGGAGCCTCTGGATCATTCCATGTTGGACCGATCGGAGTGGCGCTGGGCATCCGGTCCATCGAATTCGATCGGTTGTCCGAAACCTACCTGTCCATCTCTCTATCCGGACATTTCGGCCGGGATTCAGTTTCCGGACCGCGTGTAGGCTCCGCGTTGATATTGAGGAGAATCACAGCGTCTGGAGGCGGCTTTCGCCGCACAGTGACCGGCAAAATCGGAGTCCTACATCCCATTCTGCCTCGCCTTCTGGTCGCAGCATCTATCGAGAGAATGATCTCGAACGCCGAGCCTGGCCAGGGTGATGCGGTTGCTGTCGGCTTCGCGCTCAAAATATTCGAGAACCTGATCCTCCTGCACGAACTCAGGAAAGAAAGATTCTACCCCGCATCGCTCCGCGCCGGATTTGAATTGAGGACTGGATCTGTCGTCGCTTTGCGGTTCGGCTCCGAAACGAATCCCAATCGTCTCGCCCTCGGATTTGGACTGAGAACCGGCTCCTTGCGCACGGACGTTTCCTTCGACCATCACTCTGTTCTCGGTATCTCCAGCATTCTGGAGGTCACCGTCAGGCTATGAGCAGATACCGTCGAAAAACGATCCTTCTCAAATACAGGCGATTATTCGCCGTATCGACGATCGCTTGTCTGGCTGTGATGAATCCAGTCGAAAGAGCGTGCGGGAGGCAGTCGTGTCCGGAAAGTAAAGAAGCCGAGAAAATAGCAGTCGACTTCAGGCAGTATTTCGACTCCGAAGGTCTGTCCGAGAATAAGTACGAATATGCGGAGGATGACCTGACGCAACTTGCGGGATGCGTCGTAGATGATTCTGACGAACTCGACGCGCCGTCGAATCGCTCGTTTTCGATTCGCATCAGGAGCGACAGAAGATGGGACAGCAGTAAAAACGAGGGTGATGTTCCGTCCACCGGATCTCCCGTCCGCTCGTACGTTCGCCTCCGCACTTCAACCGACAGAAGCTCGATTTCTGTTTCGCTTCAGAAAGACGCCTATGAGCCTTTCATATGGAATCCGGGTACCGGATGGTATGGATACGACCATATTGCCGGCTACGCGAACTGGCGCTCGAGAGACGACGCCCTCAGCATAGTAGTTGGAGACTACACGGTGGCGTTCGGACAGGGACTCGTGCTGTCGCAGCCATTCGGATCCAGAATTTCAAGCCATGCCCCATGGCGGGCACTGAGGTCTAAAACTGGAGCCAAAGGTTACTCTGGATCCTATGAAGCGTTCGCTTTCCGAGGCGTAGCCTTCGGAATCAGGCCCGCCGAAGGATACTCGATCGATGTCTTCTACTCACGAAGGCGTTTCGACGCCAGGCCCGTCGACGAGACCAGTTCTGTGGGGATCGCAGACGAAGTCCCGCGTTATAAACTGAGCTCTAGCGGTATTCACGTTTCTCCGGATCAGGTTCGGTATCGAAATCTGATTACCAGTCAGAGTACCGGCGCGGCAGTGAGCGGGACATTCGCCTGGATGAGGCTGGGTGCTCTTCTGTCGCTTTCCCGCTTCGGTGCTCCACTCATCCTACCCGGCTCATCCACCGCCCGAAAGTCGACTCTGGACGGATCTCTTTTCTGGAAACTCACAGGGGAAGGATTCTCACTGGCAGGGGAACTGGCTGCCTACCGGCTCTCCGACATTGGGCTGGTCGTAGGTGCGACGCTCCGGCCAGCGAGGCAGTTTGACCTTGCGATCCTCTACCGACAGTATCCGTCCGGTGGAAGCGGGCTTCGTGGACAGCCGTTTGGACTACGGCGGTCTCTGGGACCTCAGAATGGACTATATCTCAGCTGGACCGTTCGACAGCGAAAGAAATGGTCAGTTTCGGCGTCTCTGGATCTGGTGGCTGGTTCCGGGACCGTTGCCGACGCAGCGTTTCCGGCTACGTACCGAGATGTTCGTTTCACATTTACGCTTTCACCGGGCGAATATTTTCAGGTTCTCTCTCAATTGAAATTCCGGAGCCGTGAGACCGCGGGAAAACGACTGGACTTCACGGGTTCGACCCTCCGAAGCATCGATCTAGAATACTTTCGGCAGTTGTCCCTTCAGCTCATTTATAGCGGGCATGGCCTTACGCTGCGTACTCGATTTGATGCGAATGCGAGTGAAAGAAGATATCAGGCGCCATCTACCGGATTCCACGCATATCAGGCGGTCTCCATAAGGCTTTCAAACGGTCTTGAGGTGGTACTTCACCATGCCTTTTTCGACGCGGAGTCCTACGAGAATCGGTTCTGGGTCTATGAAAAGGACGTGACCGGTAAGCTCTCCGTTCCCGTCCTCACGGCATCGGGTTTCCGCTCGGCGGTCATGATTACTTCGAGGCTCGGTAAGACCGTAAAAATTGAATTGAAATACGTCTCGATGGCCAACATATCCCGGTATCAGAAAATTAAAGGCGCGGAGCTTCGATCTGGTCGGCGCCTTGTAAGATCTTTTACCGCTCAACTATCCGTCGACATCTGACGGAAGACCCGCGACTCAGTTGCTTAAACATGTTGACGGAACTCCCTTTGCCTTCTCTCAGCGGAGACCGAAGATTCAGTTTGAACAGATCGACTTGAGGATTTTTCGTCGATTCGTAAGCTTTTCCTGCCAGCTGCTCTCGTCAATCTCCTCGTCGTCTAAGTAGTATTCCCACTTCTCGACAGTGGTCTCCTTGAGCAGGATATCCTTCTGAAGACGAGCTACCCTTTTCAGTACAGGTGACATCCCCATCTGATGGACAAAGGTCACACGGCTGTCACCCGTGTCCTCATCCTCTCGTACGGATAGCCAGTTGTCGCCACAGACGTGGCACGTATAGAATTGTGAATCGCTGATAGACTCGTATACTTTCTCTTTTTCTTCGAGTGAGACTTCCATCGGCACCATGCTATAGCAGTTGCATGCCTTGCACTTGAGTCTTTCCATCCGCTGGCGTTGGTTGTTTTGCGGTCTGTTTACCCACTTTGACTCTTGCGGTTCTATGGCACCGGTGTCAATTCACAAAAGATGCGAAATGCGATCATCTGTAAATGGTTCGCCATTTCTTTTCGTCAGGCAGATAGGCGCCTCCCAGCTGAAAATCTATATCAAAGAAGTAGAACAGGCGAAACTTGACTCCGATTCCTCCTCCGAAACTGGAGAAGTTTACGGATGCATCTCCGGCCCTGTGCATGTATTCTCCGAATCCATAGAGATATACGGCCTGGAAGAAGATGGGCAGAATCATAAAACCGTTATCGATGAACAGGATGGGCTGCGTCAATTCGAGACCGTAGCGGAGAAAGGTGCCATCAGCCACAGCTTCGTTTTCGCGTCCTCGCGGCATAAAGAAATCCAGATTAAAAATCGAGGGTATGTTCTGGTCCAGAATTCCTGCATCAACCCGGATCCCGGTATTTGAACGGGACAGCAACGGGAGGTAAAGATCAAAGAGGCCGATGAACCCACGCTGCAGCTTGCCCCTGGTGGACGTCAGATCGACATCGGCAAAACCGCGAAGTACGACGCCGGAATTGGGCATCATGTCTCTGGCATTTTGCTGGACCCGATATCCGATGATCAGACCAGGAGACAGAGTAAGTCGTTTTACGCGCGATGAGATGGGCTCATAATCATCGTTCATGAACTGATCCCGCCTGAAATTGAGATCAACGAAAGGTGTAATTGACGAGCGATAGACGTTGTCGGACAGTGTGATTGGCACGCGAATGCCTACAGATATTCCCTGACGCTCCCTGATGAAGCGATCTTTACCTACGACTTGTCCATTACGTATGAGCGTTCTTGTCAGTGTCTCGGGGCGTTTGAATATCCGGATCGACGGTCTGAGCATCGTACCGCCCCATTGCAGCCCCGCCTCTCCGAAGAATCTTGATTTCTGCAATATTCCTTCGCCGTAATACCCCAATTCCTGAAGCGGATCTGTGCCCTGAAGGGCCAGACCGACTCCAAATCCGAGTCGGGCATCGGTTTCTTTTCTCCTCGGCGAGTCCAGGTAGAACGTCGGGTACAACATTCGCGGCGCCAGATAACGCAGGGGGTTGTAGGGTTCTACCGAGGCCTCTGGATAGTACTCCGGTTTTGCGTCGATCCATGTCCGCCAGGGAAGCTGCCCGGTATAGCTGGCGTCATCTCGATCGAGCTCCAACGCCTCGTTCGTGTCAAATGACAGGGTTCTCAGATTGAATCGCTGGTCGCGGTAGTCTACGAACGCAATGGACTCGTTGGAAGGGGATATCGAGGGTTCCATGGCCCCGAAAGGGACATTCGTCACTCTCCAAATTCGTTCCTCGCCGGCGTCGAGGACGTAAATATTCATGACGCCCCCCAGATCGGCAGTGAACGCTAGATACCTTCCGTCCGCGCTCCAGGCTCCGTCGTAAATAGTCGCATCCCGGAAGCCTATCCATGGGCGGAAGTGTTCTTCGTCGAGATCCGACAAATCAGATAGAAAGAGCGCCTGATGTCCTCGAACGTTTACCAGTATAGCCAGTGAATCGGTATGCGGCCTAGGCATCAGACTTACGAAATCCGCCCGTTCAAACCGTATTCGGGTTTCCACTACGCCGTCGTCTCCGAATTCCACCACTTGGGTGAACTGGCCCTCATTCCTGAGGGCCAGAAATCTCCCTCGCGAGACCTCGACGGGATTGAGAAGGCGCTCCGATTCGATCAGCCGGGTCAGCTTATCTGCGATTCTGTCGAATCTGAACAGGCCCGATTTCTGTTCGATAGAAACCAGTGGATCCGGTACGTAACGTGAATACAGAATCGACGACGTATCTGCCGAAAAACTGAAGTTTGCGTCCTCCGAAACCGTTGTGTTGAAAATTATTCTCCTCCGTCCCGAGTGGACGTCGAGCTCATAAAATCCTCGCCGCAGATTATAGCCGACCGCAAAAGCGACTATGGTGGAGTCGTTCAGCCACCGGGGTCTGCGATAAACCGTCCCGACTCGTCCCGAAACGAGTGATCCCGCCTTCAGAATCCCCAGATCATCGATCCTCTTCCTCTCTTTCTCTCTGTACCACTCTCTCACGTCGCTCGAGAGGGTCCACGGTGCTTTGCCTGTTGCGTAAATCAGATTAGCGCCGTAACCCAGGAATGGAAACCAGTATTGCCACCTTGAAAGCCGGCGAATAAAACCCGGACCGGAGGTTTCCATGAGATAGTCCACGAGATGAGCCCCACCCACATAGAAGCGATCGAAAG
>JACZYK010000277.1 GCA_022571135.1 Bacteroidota bacterium | reverse complement strand
AGTGAGCGTGCATCCCCGTTCGAGGTCGATACCAGATGTTCGAGCGCATCGGGGTCCAAATCGACGTTCTGACAGCCATAACCCCTCTCCTCGTCTTCCAGCGCCTGCCTGGCGATGGCTTCCAGGGCATCCGGGCCGAGTGTCCGGAGTTCGAATATTCGGGATCGGCTCACTAGCGCCTTGATGACTTCGAAGTAGGGATTCTCGGTCGTCGCCCCGATGAATACGACCGTTCCGTTTTCGACATGCGGTAGAAGCGCATCCTGCTGGGCCTTGTTGAACCGGTGTACTTCGTCTACGAACAGGATAGTGCGTTGCTGATGCAGCCGCTGGCGCTCCGAGGCATCGAAAATGGCCTTTCGAATGTCTTTTACGCCAGCTAACACGGCGTTCAGTGTAGTAAAGTGCGCCCTCGTCGAACCTGCAATGATTCGCGCGAGGGTCGTCTTCCCGGTACCCGGAGGCCCATAGAACAATAGCGACGATACCCTGTCTGCCTCGATGGCCCGTCTGAGAAGTCTTTTCACTCCGAGAATGTGCTCCTGACCGACGAATTCGTCCAGGTCGCGCGGACGCATTCGGTCCGCTAGCGGCGCCTGCTCCGACCGAAACCGCTTTGCTGCTGCGTCAAACAGATCACTCATCGCGAGGCCCTAGTTACGTTTGGGTATCGGCCACCAGGCCGAGCTGTTTTATCGCTTTCAATATGCCTTTGTCGAACAATATCGCTCCTCCCTGTGACGGATGCCTGACATAGCTTGCCGAAACACCGATGCGGCCGAGCGCATTCTGCGCTTTTCTCCCGATGGCGAGCGTGAGCTCCGGAGACGTCCATCTGTGAACCGCCTCCAGAACGGGTAGAAAGTCATTGATTTCTCTCTGTAGCGGCGTTCTGATGGAAAGAGGTTCATTCGGACGATGAGGATGCATGGGCACTGTGTTCCAGACCACAAATTGTCTATAGAAAGGCTGAAGCCGTCGCCAGAATATTCCAGCGCTGTATTCACTGAAGGGTTCTTTTCTTGTGCTCGACTGATCGCCACTGGCCGGAAAGCTCGGGTCGAGCAGTTGTCGCTCGCTCGTTATGGGTACGCCCGAGAAGCGACATCCCCAGGGACCGGGTGCTTCGGCTATCAGGAGGAGTGGTGCACCGCGCGAGTGATCGTACAGATACGCCCGCAGATTATTGCGACGTATGTCTGCGGCATTTGAGCGGTCAAGGCCCGGGTGCCAATCTCTGTACGGATTGAACAGATCATCCTTCGACAGTCGATTGAAGATAATTTGTTCGAGGGTTTCCCAGAATATCATGGTAGCATAAACAGGGTAAATCGGCTGTTATGGTCCTCGGTGAATCTATGGCAAATATCGAGGAATCGACTGTAGGGCCTCTCCTGTCAATGAAATCAGGAACATTCGTACACGTTGCTTTATCCCCACGAGTTTCTTTGTTTCAGATTGTCGGAATCTGCTTTCATCACTGCATGATCGGCATTTTTTGGTTACTATCGATAGGCTGAAACATTCGAATAGACGACGGAGAGAGGGCATGGAAACGGCAAAGCTCGAACTGAATGGTGAGACCTACGAGCTTCCGATCACTGTGGGATCGGAAGGCGAGATCGGCATCGACATCAGAGCGCTCAGGGGCCAGACCGGCGCCATAACGTTGGACTCAGGATACGGAAATACGGGTTCTTGCACGAGTTCAATCACATTCATCAACGGGGAGAAGGGAATTCTAAGGTATCGCGGCTACTCGATCGAGGATCTTGCGGCAACGTCCTCTTTCCCTGAAGTCAGCTATCTGTTGATATACGGCAGGCTCCCGACGCAGGTCGAGCTGGATGAGTTCAACCACAAGTTGACGTATCACAGCCTCATTCACGAGGATATCAAGCACTTCTTCGAGGGGTATCCCCAAAAAGCACCCCCGATGAGTGTTCTCTCTACGATCGTCGCCTCACTTACGGCATACTATCCGGTTCCGGACGACCTGGCCGGACAAGAGAAGAACATCATTCGTCTGATGTCCAAACTCAAGACCATCGCCGCGTTCGCATACAAGAAATCCATCGGCCAACCGTTCATGTATCCAAGAAACGACCTCGGCTTCGCAGGTGATTTCCTCCACATGATGAATGCCGTACCCACCGAGGCGTACGAAGTCCCGCCGCTGTTCGAGAAGACGCTGGATCTCCTCCTTATCCTGCATGCCGATCACGAACAGAATTGCAGCACGTCGACGGTTCGGATGGTCGGTAGCAGCAATGCAAACTTGTTCGCGTCCATCTCCGCAGGAATCCATGCCCTGTCAGGACCCCTTCACGGTGGTGCGAATGTGGCCGTAATCGACATGCTTGAACGGATCCGGGCCGACGGCGGGAATCTTCAAAAGTACATCGGCATGGCCAAAGACAAGAATTCCGGGTTCCGCCTGATGGGCTTCGGCCACCGGGTCTACAAAAACTTCGATCCGAGGGCGAACGTAATCAAAACAGTATCGGACCGGGTACTCAACGAGATGGGGATCGATGATCCGCTTCTGGACATCGCCAAGGAACTCGAAAGAATTGCTCTTGAAGACGACTATTTTGTGGAGAGGAAACTCTTCCCGAACGTGGACTTCTACAGTGGAATCCTCTATCGTGCAATGGGAATACCCACGGACATGTTCACCGTCATGTTTGCGATCGGCCGTCTCCCGGGCTGGATTGCACAATGGCTCGAAATGAGAAACGATCCGAAGAAGCGAATCTATCGCCCCCGCCAGATCTACGTCGGAGAAGGTTTACGGGCGCTTCCTCCGATCGAAGAGCGCTGATCAAGGCGGGTTGTCCAATTAATTTGCGACTATATTATTCGTCTCCATAACCTCGAGCCGCTTAAGGAGGAATCAAATATGAGACAAATGCTTCGGAACAGCGTGATGCTGGCTGCTGCGGTTTGTACTCTGCTCCCGTCGATCAGTTTAGCCCAATCCGGGCGTGCCGAAGGAGCCGTTTACCTTAGGCCGCATATCGGCATCGCCTACTATCTGGGAGATAATGAAAAATCCCCATTCAATTTCGATGGCGATCTATTCGATAACGGCCTGCCCTACAGCGCCGGCGTGGAGCTGGGATACCAGTTCAACCCCCGGTACAGTCTCGGACTTGGTGTCACGTTCGGGAAGTACAACGGGATCACCGAGTTCGTCAACGGCATGGATTTCAGTACCCATCCATCCACGCGGACAACCGTCGCGCTTCTGGCCAGGTATCTCCTGAGCGAGGGAAAGATTGCTCCTTACCTATTAGGGGGGCTTCATGTGTCATTCGGGACGACTGCCGTTTACGCCGCCGGTGCATGCCTGACAACCGGTGTATGTGCCGAGTCCGACGAAACGTCGTTCGGCCCGTCT
>JACZYK010000276.1 GCA_022571135.1 Bacteroidota bacterium | reverse complement strand
TGTCACCTGCGGGAGTCGAAACGAATGCGACTACCGTGCGCCCGTCCGGTGCCAGAGTGACTGCTGTTTCAACCATCACATCACCAGTCGCACCTTCTCGTACGGTGACTTGATGATGTTCCGTTTCTGTGCTTTGAAGAGCGACCGGAACCGCCTGACTCGCGGTGTTGAACGTGAACGCTTCGCCAAACGCATATCCGTCGATTTCCAGACGAACCTCATCAACGGGATTGTGCGGATAGCTGTGGACAAACTGAAGCGCGGCATCTGCGGCGGCCGCGACAGGAAGACCGACCGTAAAATCGATTCCTCGCGTATTGAGATCCAGATCGGCACGGGTCGCGGTAAGTTCCAACTGTCCAGAAACGTCTATCGCCGAGTTCGATGAAGAAAGGAATGCCCAGGGTTCGGCAAGAAGCGAATGCGGCCGAGCGATGATGCGAAGGTCTTCGGTGGCGCCAAATCCGTTCGGATCAAATTGAACACGAACATCCACGGACTGAATCGGCAGTAAATCTGTACTACTCGAGATGGACCACACATACGGCGCAGTGCTACGTATGGTGGGTCCGCCAGCCTCATCGAGCGGAAGACCATTCGTACCGAAAGGAGGTGCTCCCGCGTGCCTCGCCGTAAGTTGTGTGCTTGATAAGAGTGGATCAACGAAGACTACCGTCAGCGGTCGATAGCTCCGTTCATCACCCAAAGGAAAAACAAAGGATTCGGTTCCAAACAGAGCAATTCTCGAGATAGATCCTGCTACATGACTGGGATTACCGGGCGACGGATCCCGACTGAAACCGGTTACTGATCCCGGGAGCATGAGTCGATTGGCACCCGTGCTGAGTACTCCACTCGTAAGCACCAGGTTGCTTCCTACAATCAGATCAAAGGCTGCTCCGACTGCCTCTAGCGTAACCTTGCTCGGATCATTTACGGACCCTGCTTCCTGTTCCAGGATCAATTCCCATATGGAAACGTCCCCGACGGAACGAAACTCCTGGTTTTGTCCCACAAACCGAAGCCGAACCCCGGAGCCGAATGCGCCCGGGACTGAAAGGTTTCCGGCTATGTCGATGCCTCGCCCATTGAAAAACCCATCGATCGTCGCATCACCTTCAACTGAAACCGAGATGGCTTCTTCGATACGGCTCCCGGTTCGCAGCAAAAAATGTCCCGCGCTGTGAACGTCTGCAATCTCATTGCTGGTAAGGGTTCCACCGTCAATTCGTATGTCCCCTTGAACGTCCAGCGAGTACCCGAGAAGATTGAGCGCTGAAAGTGATGAGGCAGCTGTCAGCTCAAATTCTTCTGCAGAGAGATCCCTGTGCATGAAGAAATCCGGTGAAAAAGGTGCGCCATCCTCACCCAGCTCCACCCGGAAAGCACGAACCGATAGTGCAGACGGTAGAACGAGTTCATCCGTTGTAAAATTGCGGTACTTGATCAAGAAGCTCACATCCAGCGGGCCAGATGACGTATAGCTGGTAGCAGCCAACAACTGAGTGGGAGCATCAGAGTCGATTTCGTTAATACTGAACGATGCTCCCGAATCGAATGACAGGAGAGAAGTACCCAGGTCGACGACTCCGCTGAAAAGAGTAAATGCTCCAGAGATATGCACATCGGATACAATGTGAAGCGTATTTTGGCCCCCATTTCGCGCACCTGCCATCACGCCGAGATTTCGGATACCGGAGGAGGAGTTTGTATTTAGTTCGAAACCCGACGACAGCACGCCGGGCCCAAATCCGGAATCCACATTGGAATGGCTGCCGTCATCGAGATCATAAAAGACATCGAACGATCCGAGTGCTGTGGGCGCGTGGGAAAGAGAACCGGCGCCGCGACGCAAAACAATAGCCCCATTGGAGAGAAGAAGCCGATTGGTATCTCCGAGAAAGAAGACAGCCCCGTTTCGGCCGAAAACCAGACGCCCATCAATTGTAAGAGGCTGCGAATCAGCCGCTATCTGAGCTGTGCCTCGTACGGTGAGATTCGGAATAGAGAATCCTTCTGTTACTCGGAGGCTTGCAGCTGGAGCACCTCCTAACACTATTTCGCCGTACTGCTCATCGTGCACGGGGAAAAGTTCTGGAGAAATTCCCGACGATATTCCTTTTGCCGGCGCCGAACCATTCGAATCGGCCGTGAGCATACCGCCAGTGGCCGTAAATACTCCGTCTATGTCGCCGGCGAGAACAATATCATTCAGACCGAGATGAAGCGTTCCGTTTTCAAGTATGAGTTGTTGATCTCGAATGATGATTGCATGCGGCGAGTCATCCAGGGAGACCAGTTCGACATCGTCGAACCCGCCTGGAGCAATCCTCAATGAGGACGCGTGCATTTCAAGATCCTGCGCGAGTTCGAAAGTCGTTGATCCGGATATAATCAGTTCTCCAGCTTGAGATGCTGGATCTCCAAAGATGGCGTCGGTGCCGTCCAGTGGCTCTCTCGCATTGTCGAGTCGAATCAGTCCACCGCTGAGCCTAAGATTCCACGGGCCCAGATGAATGTCTCCACCGTTTATGATTAGCGCTTCGCTTATGTGCGTATGGCCGCTCAGAAAAAGATCATCTGACGAGGACAAGCCGGGATTATAGTCGAGGCGGACCCTGGGAATAGGGCTGACAGCCTCGATGGTACCGGCGCCTTCGAAAACAAAAAATCCTCCCGATATAAAGCCATCGGGTCCGATGGAGGAGATGGATACTGTGGCTTCTTCGCTGACCGTGAGTGCAATACCGGGCGACAGATGCACATTGACCTCATCATTGATGCGAAGTTCACCAGTGGAAAGTGTTACGCGGGAAGCGGCCGGTGGAACGCCAATTTGTACGGGCCGGGCAATATCGAGTGATCCGCCCGTCAGCGTCAGTTCTTCACGAATAACCAAGTCCGCTCCTCCCGGTACTGGCGGGCTTATTAATCCGGCGCCACTGGATACTTCCAGTCGATCAATCGATCGAATCCCCGAGATGCTGATAGGATTTGCCGGCGCCGAATTGGCGAACAAAACGGACCCAAGCGATCCCGTTCCCGATGGACTTACGAGAGATGCGCCGTTGCCCTCAAGTACAAGTCTTCCGCCTCCCGTGACAACGCCGTCAATGAGATGACTCGACTGCGCCTGCGGGAGAGAAAGGTCAACATTGTTCAGTCGGAGCATTCCTCGCTCACTAATGTTTAAAGATCCACGAATGCGTGCGTCGTCGTCAAGCAGAACACCGAACACGGGCGGCACATTTATTTCGTCGATTACACCGACTTCGAGATTGCGCACAAATCCTGACTGGAATTCAGGACCCATTGCAGAGACGGTCGTTAGGCTTCCCTCGTAAGCAAGATCATACGGTACTCCGCCAGGATTGAATACGAGGGGTCCCGTCGAATCGAAGAAGCC
>JACZYK010000275.1 GCA_022571135.1 Bacteroidota bacterium | reverse complement strand
GGGGTTGCTCCCCTGGCGACTCGATATCACCGAGGAGGGCCTCTATACCCTCTCGGAGGGATCGCTGACCATCCTTGCCAAACTGGAGGAGCCGGTCACTTACTGCGTACCGAGCGGAAACCTTGGAAATTTGACAGCAGGAATTCTCGCCCATTGTTCAGGTCTACCGGTCAGAGGATTTATTGCCGCGCACAACTCGAATCGATTTTTTGCGGACTATCTCATGTCGGAGGATGCGCGGTTTCGGAACTCGATAAGGACATTGTCCAATGCGATGGATGTGGGCGCTCCGTCGAATTTCGAACGCATCCGGATGTTACTCGGCAGAGAAGAAATACAGAGGTTGATCACAGCAGCCGTCGTCGACGACCGAGAGACCATCGAATCCATGAGACGGATATACGACGAAACGGGATATGTGGCGGATCCGCACACGGCTGTGGGACTGGAAGCGGTGCGTCGTGCGCGCTCAATGAACGCAGTGGACGGTCCTGTCGTTGTGCTATCTACCGCCCACCCGGCCAAATTTCCTGAAACAGTAGAAAAAGCACTTGAATTTCAACCGGAGCGCCCCGAACGCCTCTCCCGACTCTGGAATCAGCCGACGGATTTCCGGACGATGGAAGCGAGTTCTACGGCTCTCAACAATATCATTCTTGAACACATCGATTGAGGTTGTGCTTATCGCGCAAAGTCAGCCTCGTAGACGGACTTGTTAAGCACGTTGTCCTCGACTTCCAGTCGAAGATGGTGGTTGCCCCGTCCCACCGACTCGTCGAAGGTGTACCTCAATTGACCGGATTTGGCATCATAGACGAACAGGACCCAATTCCCGTCGATCTCGCCGCTGTAGCTGCGGATACCTGAAAAATTGTCTCGAATTCTGAACCGGATGTTCGAGCGCTGGGTCATGTTTTTCCCCGCAGAAATGTTCAGCGGACGAATACTTGGTGCGATCGTATCGACTGCGATCGTATAATCGCCGAATTCCCGAACGGAACCGGTGATGAATCCGTTTTTATAGGATCCCCCAGCGGACCTCATAGTTCCGCTCTCGTCTACACGGGCAAGTAATGCCTTTTCTCGAAGTCTGCCGGGCAGGGCCGATGCATCGATGGAAATGGTATACAGACTGTGCACGGGTGTCCTACGGTTGTGGATACGATGAACCGGTGCGAAAGCGCCCCTCGGTGAGCGTGTAAGCTTCTCGTATTCGAACTCGATGTTCTCGTAGACCGTGTTCGGCGGAAGATCCAGACGGATCCCCTCTCTCGCCAGAGAGAAGGGGCGATTATAGTATACCGACTGCGCAGTGTGATTCGGCGCCGTGGTCGCCTGATCGGCTTTCATCGTCCCGTAAACCTTGAATGGCAATACGGAGTCGTTTCCAAACACATCTGAGATCCGGTATACCATCTCATAGGTGTGCCCATCCTCAACCGTGAGGAGGCCATGCTCGACCGCCCGATAGATCGGAAGTTTGTTTCCCGGCAGGACGAAACTTCGCTGTACCCACCTGCGGTTGGAGACATACTCCGAATAATCTACATGAGCATTGATGTACCTCGTCTGATCGAAAGAAAAGCGCTCCATCAGTGATGAAAAAAGGAGTCCGCCGTTCGTGGTCAGATCGATCCCGTAGGCTCCAAGCCGACTGGACGATCCGTTGTGGTAGTCATGCGCCTGGACGCCGAATCCTATTCTTCCGACGGCCTCTATGCGGCTCGCCCTCGCGAGAACGTTTATGCCGCCCTTACGGGTTACATCGAGAATAACGGACTCCCCTCCATCGAGACTTCGCCACCCTCCGGTGCGAGCATCTTTGATTCGAATCCGACTATTGCTGTCGATGGCGTACAGTTTAATCCGAACAATCCGCGGCGGGCGCGTATCCGGTACATTGATGCCGAACAGGAGGGGATTCACGGGCCATCCGGTATCCGAATTTCGAATTTCAAAATGCAGGTGCGGACCGGAAGTACTCCCGGAGTTTCCCGAGAACGCAATTACATCGCCTTTTGCCACGGGAAACCGGCTCTTCTCCGGAAAGGTGTTCAGCCGGAAGGACTCTTTTCGGTACTGCAGCGACTTTACATAGGATGCAACCTCATCCGTGAATCTATCCAGGTGAGCATAAACCGTCATGTATCCGTTCGGGTGAGAGATATAGAGAGCGTTTCCGAAACCTGTGGGAGACACGGCGATTCGTGAAATCCAGCCGTCGGCTGCTGCGTAAATCCTGTATCCGGAACGGCTCCTGGTCTTGATATCGAGGCCTGAATGGAAATGGTTGGAGCGCATCTCGGCAAAGCTACCCGAGAGCATCAACGGGATGCCGAGGGGAGATCGAAAGTAGTCTTCCGGAAAGGGGTCCTGAGTTATACTGCCGAACAGCACAATGGCGAAAAGGGGGAGAACGCGGGACAGGCCGTGTGTCAGGCTGCGTTTTTTGGCGACCCGACTCGATTTCGGTCTGAAAACAGAACCTTCAGACCGTGCCTGACACGATGTCTTTTGTATCTTGAGTTTCACAATTGGCTCAGCGGGTCGCGTCAGTGAAAAATAACAATCTGCTCACATTCCTACTCGGGGTTATCGCCGTTTTTATTCTGGGCGTAATTCTATCCGAGCTTAAAGTAGTCCTCCTACCGTTCGCGATTGCACTCCTGCTCTCGATCATTATCAAGCCGCTGGTTATCGGGTTGAAGAAGAGACGACTGCCGATGGCCATTTCTCTCTTTGGCGTTTTGTTGCTGTTCTTCCTGTTCATGTTTCTACTCGGCTGGCTGATTTTCTCGAGTACGGAATCGTTCGTGGAAAGCCTTCCGCGATACGAAACGAAAGTGACGGCCATACTTTCCGACATGCAGGCGACGGTTTTTGCCTGGGCGGAAGCATTCGAAATTGAACTCAGTGAATTCAGATGGAGCGATGCCATAGAGTTTTCTTCGATAACGTCTGCCATCACGACAGGAGTGGGGTCGTTCATCTCCTTCATCAGTACTACATTTCTCATCCTGCTGTTCATGCTTTTCATTCTGGCAGGCAGTGGAGACCTTGCAGAGAAAGTCCATCGCGCCTTCCCGGAAGACTTCGCCAATCGCGTCGCGGGTGCGATCTCGTCCATTGATAAGCAGGTTAGACAGTATCTGGTGACCAAAACGCTGATCAGCCTGGGCACAGGACTTCTGACCTTCCTCGTTCTTCTCATCGTGGGTGTCGATTTCCCGCTGGTGTGGGGATTCCTGGCCTTTATTCTTAACTACATCCCAAACATCGGATCACTGATCGCCGTAATGTTTCCTTTTGCGCTTTCGCTACTTCAGTTCGATACGCTGATGGTTCCGTTACTCGTCATTATTTTACTGGGAGGCTCCCAGATGCTGATGGGCAATGTAATCGAGCCGCGCATAAT
>JACZYK010000028.1:15713-16129 GCA_022571135.1 Bacteroidota bacterium | reverse complement strand
ATTCGGGCAGCAAACCAGCCATATAACCTAATTCGGTGGTACAGACGGGCGTGAAATCTTTAGGATGTGAAAACAAAACTCCCCAGTCATCACCTAACCATTCATGGAAATTTATTTCTCCGTGGGTGGTTTGGGCCGTGAAGTTAGGAGCTTCATCGTTGATTCTAAGTGGCATAACGTTCTTCTTAATTAATTGAAAGACCTAAACTGAATGATTCTGATGGCCTGGCACAAAAAACACTCTGGGTTAAACCATTGTGTTTTGGTACTTTAAAGGTGCAAAACGCCTGTGACAAGCACGCGCCCAGAGGGTTGTCATAAGTATGCCGAATTCCCGCCGCAATTTCAACAGTTGCGAAGAGAAAATCGACGCCAGATGCAATGCAGGAAGCCATGGAAATGGCATTCAGTGGACG
>JACZYK010000028.1:0-15703 GCA_022571135.1 Bacteroidota bacterium | reverse complement strand
ACATGACCTTGCACACTTCCACTAGAATTCCTGAAATACAATCGCCCCGAAACGGTCACGATCAACCATTCCGAGGCGCTTTGCGTGTAGGCCTGCGGGGACTCGAACCCCGAACCCTCTGATTAAGAGTCAGATGCTCTGCCAGTTGAGCTACAGGCCTTAATCGGGGGGCGTCAATATACAATCTACAACGGATCTGGGTTCTTGCAGAATCGAAGAATGCCCGAGCATGTACGCATGGCCAATAAAACACCGGAATGAATAGGCAACTTGGCCTGCGCGAGAACTGGGAGCAGTTCACGCTATTGGTCGTCGTTAATGCTTTCGTGGGCTCGATGGTCGGGCTCGAACGCGCAATACTTCCGTTGCTGGCGACGGAGGAATTCGGAGTGGCCTCCACTACGGCAGTTCTCTCGTTTATCGCATCGTTCGGCCTGGCGAAGGCCCTCTCCAACCTGACGGCGGGCAGAACGAGCGATCGCTTCGGCAGGAAGCGTATTCTCATCACCGGGTGGTTATTCGGTCTGCCGGTTCCGCTTATCCTTATGTACGCGCCGACCTGGGAGTGGATCGTGTTTGCCAACATCCTCCTGGGAATCAACCAGGGGCTTGCTTGGTCGGCGACCGTGATTATGAAAATCGACCTCGTTGGACCCAGGCAGCGTGGACTCGCGATGGGTCTTAACGAGGCGTCCGGCTATATAGCCGTGTCTCTCGCAGCGCTGGCGTCCGGATACATCGCAGCCACATACGGCCTGCGCCCGGAGCCCTTTTACCTGGGTGTCGTGTTTGTATTGGCCGGCCTGCTGTTGTCGACGGTCTTCGTCAGGGATACGTCTGATTTTGTGGCACTGGAAGTTGAAATGGATAAAGGGGACACCGCTTACGCCGGTGGATACCTGGACGATAAGCTTTCATTTTCGAAGATCTTCTTGCTCACCAGTTGGAAAGACCGCACCCTCTTTTCAGTCAGTCAAGCTGGGATGGTGAACAATCTCAACGACGGTATGGCTTGGGGATTATTTCCGCTGTTTTTTGCCATAATCGGCCTCAGTATCAGCCAGATCGGACTGCTGGCTGCCATCTACCCGGCAGTCTGGGGCCTGGGCCAGCTCGGGACGGGATATCTGTCTGACCGACTCGGGAGAAAACCGCTCATCTCACTGGGCATGTTTGTGCAAGCAACCGGAATTCTGATGCTACTTCTGGGCGCTCACTTTGCTCACTACGCCATTGCCATGGCTGTGCTTGGAGCCGGAACCGCACTGGTATATCCGACGCTGCTCGCGGCCATCGGTGACGTCGCGCATCCGACCTGGCGGGCTACATCAGTGGGCGTGTATCGCCTGTGGCGGGATAGTGGTTATGTGGTCGGAGCGTTGCTTGTGGGCGGGCTTTCGGATCTGGTGGGTATGCGGTGGTCGATCGGAATTATCGCAATTCTGACGGCAATTTCGGGATTCGTAGTCGCTATCATGATGTACGAGACACTTCCTGCCAAAAGAGAGAAGAGAGCATAACTCGAGAGGCTCCCGCGTCTGACTCACACATCCAGCTCGTCAACTTCCGTGGCGTTGGCCATGATGAACCGGAAGCGCGCTGAAGCATCCTTTCCCATGAGCTCTGAGATCGTGTGTTCTGTGGACAATCGCTCTTCCTCCGGGATCTTCACCAGAAGAAGTCTGCGCTTCTCCGGATCCAGGGTCGTCGATTTAAGGGTTGCCGGCATCATTTCGCCGAGGCCTTTGAAGCGCTGTTGCTCGAATTTGACGTTGCGGTTGCTGCTTTGCAGCTTGGCTATGATTTCATCCCGATCTGCATCGTCAAGAGCCCAATAGGATTTCTTGGCCGCATCAATCCTGTACAGAGGCGGTTGGGCAAGATAGACGTATCCCTCATCAATCAGCGCTCTCATATATCGATAGAAAAAAGTAAGCAGCAGTGTGGTGATGTGATTACCATCCGAGTCTGCATCCATCAGCAGGATAATCTTGTGATAGCGCAAGCGGGAGAGATTAAGATGGTCCCCGATCCCGCAACCCAAAGCCTGAACAACATTGGATAACTCTTTGTTGTCCATGACTTTCTTGAGTGTTGCCTGCTCGGCGTTCAACACTTTGCCGCGTAGTGGCAGAATAGCTTGATACATTCTGTCTCTTCCCTGCTTGGCGGAACCGCCGGCTGAGTCTCCCTCCACGATGAAAATCTCGCTTTCGGAGGGATCCGTTGAGGAGCAGTCGGCAAGTTTGCCCGGAAGGTTGAGCCTGTGACTGACACTCGTCTTTCTCCGGACAGCCGTGGCCGCCGCCCGGCTCGCGTGTCGCGCGCGTGCAGCCTGAATAACACGGGTCGCGATCGCTTCACCGGTTGTGGGGTGACGATTGAGAAACTGCTCGAGTTCGATGCGAAGCGCTCCAGACACCAGGGAACGGGCGCTCGGGTTGTTCAGCTTTTCTTTCGTTTGCCCCTGGAATTGAGGATTCATCATGAACAGATTCATGATGCCGACCATCCCCTCCCGGATATCGTCTGCCCCGATATCCTGTTTCCTGGGCATCAAATCATGCGTATCCATATAGGCCCGGACAGCGCTGCGGACAGCATCCCGAAATCCCTGCTCATGTGTGCCTCCATCGAGCGTAGGTATTCCGTTGACGAACGATTTCAGGTGCTCTTTCGGGGATTCCGTCCATTGCAGTATGAGCTCCATGCGAGAGCCATCGACCAGTTCATCCTGCTTGAGGACAAAGGGATTCTCGTGGACCGGCCTCGCTTTGTACTCTTCCAGCAGGCGCTCCTGGTACTCGACGATGCCGCCTTCGTGGTGAAACTCGTACTTCTGTCCACTGGTATCGTCTTTAAAGACGATGCGTAGGGTTCCGTTGAGGTAGGTCTTCACCTCGAGATGATTCCGGATCCAGTCTCCGTCGAAAGAGGTGGAATCGAATATGTCCCGGTCTGGTCGAAAGAATATGATCGTTCCACTGCCTCTGGTTCCGGAGGCCGTCTTCTTCAACTTTGTGACCGGAATTCCACGAGCAAAACGCTGTTCGTACGTCCCCCCGTCCCTCTTCACAACCGCAACCAGTTCCTCGGAAAGCGCATTCACGACCGAAGCGCCCACTCCGTGCAGCCCACCGGAGGTGATGTAGTTGGAGGCATCGAATTTCCCGCCCGCGTGGAGAGTCGTCAATATGACTTCGAGTGTGGGAATTTTTTTCGTCGGATGCCGGTCTATCGGGATCCCCCGGCCATTGTCGGCTACCGAGATACTGCGCCCGTCTCTGTGGAGCGTGACTTCAATGAATGAAGCATAACCGTTTGTGGCTTCATCGACAGCATTGTCTACGATTTCCCAGAGTAAGTGGTGCAATCCTGGTTTCCCGGTACCGCCGATAAACATACCGGGCCGCTTCCGAACGGGTTCAAGCCCCTCGAGTACCTGAATATCCTTTCCCGTGTATGATCGCTTACTCACGCTCTATTCTGATCTGGAAACGGGATGTCACTATGTTGGGTCTAGGAGTCAACGTCCCCTCCGTCTCTGGTGGTTTTTCCGTTCGAGTTGTTCGGGCCATTGGATCCGTTGATTTTCAACTCGACAATGCTCTGTACGACTTGGGCGATGTTTCCCCTTCTGATGATTGCTCGTCCCTTGTTCCCGCGATTGCTCACTTCAAACTTCGTCGTACGAACAACCTCCCGCCGACCGCGGCTCGTTTCTACTTCCAGTCCCTGGCGGGCGGTTGAAGAAAGGGTGTATCCGATGAGACGGTCGTCTGTACCCAGCCGAATGGCTATGACTCCTTTCGCAGCACTCTTGACGACTGGTATCTGGCGAACGGGGAAAATTAGAGCGTTTCCGTTGCGCGTCGCCAGGCACACGTTTTCATCTCCGGAAGCAGGCTCTGCTCGCACAACCTCTTCCCCGCCGGGAAGTCTCATGAACTGTCTGCCAGAGCGTGTGGATGGATCGTCGAAGTTTGAAAGTGGTGCCCTGAGACAGAGCCCAGCGGTCGTTACGGCGACGATGAAAGGACCACTTTCTAGGATTTCCCCTTTGGCTTCGAATAACTGGTGCTGGTCCTGCACTTCCTTTATGGAGTTGGGAAGTGCCCGCAGATCCATAGATACGACCCCGCAAATATGTTCTCCGTCAGAAAAATCGAAGAGTTTCTGCACCGGGATGCCATGGCCCGTTGTACTCGGGAGCGACTCGACCCTCACAGAATAGGCCTTCCCGAACGTCGTGAAGAAAACGACTGTCTCGCGTGTCGAACCCGGCAAAATCCAGCGGACTTCGTCGCCGTCTCTCACCCGAATATTCGAGACATCCGTGTAGGAGCGTTGCCGCTTGACCCATCCGTCACGAGTAACGATGATGTACATATCCTCATCGACTATGTAATCCTCAGCTGAGTACTCGAGTGTTTCATCGGGGCCGGATATCATCGTGCGGCGCTCCTCGCCGTATGTCTTTCGGATATCCTTGAGTTCTTCCTTTATAAGACGCCAGCGTAACGATTTATCGTCGAGCAGTGTGGAAAGCTCGGATGCCAGACGCTGCTTCTCAGCCAACTCCAGTCGAATGGCATTAATTTCCATCCTGGACAGCTTGTAGAGTTTTATTTCCAGAATGGCGTCGGCCTGAATGTCGTCGATTCCGAAGCGATCCATGAGTCGCTGCAAAGCGTCCGCCTTATTTTGCGACGCTCGGATAATGCGTATGGCTTCATCTAGAGCGTCGAAGATCTTCTCGAACCCGCCCAGTATATGGATTCGCTTCTCGAGCTGGGCAAGTTCGAATCGAAGGCGACGTGTCACGACGGCGAGCCTGAAATCCAAAAAATGCCGGAGAATGGTAATGAGGTCGACGCGTTCTGGCCTCCCGATTTCCGGATTCTCGGTGGGAATAAGGCATGTCAGGTTGACGTGAAATCGGGATTGAAGAGCGGTGTGCTTCAACAGATACGCCATCGCGGCGTCGGCATTCGCCCCTCTCTTGAGTTCGAGTACGATCCGGACTTCATGGGTCGATTCGTCCCGCACGTCGACCAGCTGCGGGACCTTTCCCTGAATTATCCGATCTGCGATCTGCTCGATGAGTGCACTCTTGGTAACGCCGTACGGGATGGAATGGATTACAACACGCGTCTTCCCCTCTCGATCATACTGTCCCCGAATTTCGATCGGGCCCTCCCCCCTGGAATAGATTTCCAGAATCGACTCCGGTGTATTGAGTATCTGCCCGCCTGTCGGGAAATCCGGCCCTTTGACGAACTTCTCCAATATTGTACTGACGCTCGCATTGGGCGAACGGATCATGTAGATCAGAGCGTCCAGCAACTCGCTTATATTATGAGGCGGAATATTCGTTGCCATGCCGACGGCGATACCGCTTGCTCCGTTGAGTAGCAGATTGGGCACCTTTGCCGGGAGAACAACGGGCTCGAACAGAGATCCGTCGAAGTTCGGCCTGAAGTGAACGGTGTCCTTTTTGATCTCGCCCAGAAGCTCCATCGCGATGGGCTGAAGCCGGGCTTCCGTGTAGCGCATTGCTGCCGCGCTGTCGCCGTCGAGAGATCCGAAGTTGCCGTGACCGTCTATAAGCGGTGCGCGCAGGGAGAAGTCCTGCGCCATGCGAACCATGGCATCGTAGATTGCCGAGTCCCCGTGAGGATGATACTTCCCCATCACGTCCCCAACGACGGCGGCGCTTTTCCTGAAACGGGCATCCGGATACAGGTGGAGGCTCGAGTGCATGGCGTATAGAATACGCCTCTGAACCGGCTTCAGACCATCTCGAATATCAGGCAGAGCGCGACTCGTAATAACGGATAATGCGTAATTGAGATAGCGCTTTCTGGCGGTTTCGCGCAGAGAAATGACATCTACGAGTGGCATCGAAAACGAGCAATAACGGAATTAATGACCTGGTACTGTAATGTACAAAGGGCGCGAGACTTAGTTCTCGCCGCTGAACGTGAGGGTGAAGTAATCGCCCGTTGCTTCGCGATGATGCACGAGGACCCTTGCCCTGGTTAGCGTAACCAGTATTTCGACCGACTCCTTTTCGGAAATACCGGCCAATCGTTCCAGCTGCTCGACCGAAATCCGTCCGCAATGCTCTAGGTACTGCATGACGTTCAGTTCCGGCTTGCCGAAAACGAATTGTACGCCTTCGTCGCTATTCTCGGTCCGCATGAGGCGTACCGATTCTCGGGTAGCCTCGATGGACATGTCGTCCACCCGAACGTACACGATGGAACCGTTCTTCCCATCCAGGTAGTGAGGCTTGATCTTACTCCTCGGGACGGAAAGCACGATAACGTCCCGTTTCCTGGTTATCGGGACGCGCTCGCTCGTCCAAATCACCTGAGGCCGGCAATGCTTCTCCAGCGCCCGCTCGAGAGAGAACTCCTCCTCCTCCGAGTCTTTTACGCCGAGTATCGTGCCGTCATCGTCAACCCCGAGAATCAGTTTTCCACCATGGGTGTTGGCGAAGGCGATCACCTCCTTTGCCAGACGGGACGCCTCGGGTGTGCGCCGTTTGAACTCCAGACTCGGCCCCTCTCCACGAGCAACAAGTTGTTGTATATCCAAAGCAGTCATCTTCTCCGATCCGATCAAACCGTCTCCTAGAGACCACTTTCCGAGAGCTTTGCGGGTAACCAGTCCTCCCTTTTTGCGGTTCTCGACATCAACTCGTCCACCGCAATCGCCGGAGTCTTGCCTTCAAATAGAATCGCATGAACGGCCTCGGTGATCGGCATATCTACGCTGTGTCGTCTGGCGAGCAAAAATACTGCCTTGGTCGTGTGCGCACCCTCGGCAACCATCGTCATCTCGCTCTGTACCTGTTCGAACGATTTTCCGAGGCCAATCTGCTCACCGAAATACCGGTTTCTGCTGAGCTTACTCATGCATGTCACTACAACGTCTCCGACACCGGCCAATCCAGAAAAAGTAGTGGGATCGGCGCCCAGTGCCACACCAAGCCTTTTAATTTCTGCAAGCCCACGCGTGATGACGGCAGCCTTGGCGTTGTCCCCATACCCGACTCCCTCAATGATACCGATAGCGATGGCCAGAATATTTTTTACGGAGCCTGCGATTTCAACCCCCCTGACATCGGAGTTCAGGTAGACCCGGAATCTCGGGGTCATGAATATCCGCTGCATCTGCTCTGCAGACTCAAGGTCATACGCCGAGACAACGACCGCTGTCGGAGCTCCGGCTGCTACCTCCTCGGCGTGACTTGGACCATAAAGGACACCGAGGTGCCCGATCGGCACGCGGGGAAGCGTTTCGTGAAGCACTCCGGTTGTGGTCAGCAGTGTTTCGTTTTCGATGCCCTTTGCGACGGATACAATCAGATGATCAGGCCCTGAGAGTGGCTCAAGTTGCTCCGCTACGGAACGGACCGCCTGAGACGGCGTGGCAAATACCCAGAACGTCGTGCCCCGAACGGCTTCGACCAGATCCGATGTAACGACGACCGATTCGGGAATATCCGCGTCAGGAAGGTAGGTCGGATTATGACGGTCTCGGCGCATTTGTGCAGCTGCCTCCTCTCGTCGCGCCCAGAGGTGAACATCGTGACCGGAGGTGGCGAGACTTATTGCGAGCGCTGTACCCCAGCTGCCTGCACCTATAACAGCGATCGATATTTTCTCGCCATTCGCGTCCATGGATCATAAATCTCCGATTGAACTAGGGCCTGTTAACGCCGCTGGGCGAAAAAATAGAACTGGCCCGGTGGGTGGCGCCTGTAAACAGGCCCTACCAGCACAAGAGGTAGTGAATTCCTCGTTCATCGGGCAGAGCCCTTGGTGGCCAAAATAATCAGACTTCACTTCTTCCGCGCATTCCCCTGCTCGGTCGGAAAGTGCGAATTCTGCTCTCGTTTCCCGTGAGAAGGCGGTTGATGTTCGTCCGGTGCGCTATGAATATGGATGTAGCCAGCAGAATCCCGAAGAAAAGAATGCTGGCGTCGATCGAATCGACATGAAAAAGATACTTCCGGATAGCCACAGTCGAGGGAAAAGCCAGCGCCGCAGACAGGGAAGCCAGCGAGACGTACCTCGAAGAGAACAGAACAATGGCAAATACGCCTATCGTGATGGCCATCGTTACGGGCGACAGCGCAAACAGTACGCCGGCAGCCGTGTTGACGCCCTTGCCACCCTTGAATCCAACCCATATCGGGAAGATATGGCCTACTACTGCCGCAACTCCCGCGATGAGTCGCACGACCGTCTCCTCCTCCCAGAAGCCGAGGCCGGTCGTCGGAATGGCGTCAATGCGGATGGTGGCGATAATACCGGCGGCGAACAATCCTTTACCCAGATCGACAGTAGTAGCCAGGATGCCGGCTTTCCAACCCAGAACCCTGAAGGCATTTGTCGCGCCGGCATTTCTACTGCCGTGTTCTCGAATATCGATGCCATAGCGCCACTGTCCGATCCATACACTTCCGGGAATGGATCCGACGAGATAACTCAATAGCACTACGATGCTCAATGATAACATGGCGCCAAGCGTAATTTACAGACCTCGATATCGCGATCTCTGATCAGCGAACTGTCCGGTTAATATATTTAAACATCCGCACTCCTACAGAATGTTTCTGATTCACGCCACTTTCTAAATGCTGAAGATCTTTCCCAGACGGATCGGACGCTCTCTCAGAGACTCGCATTCTTTAACGACACGCGAGGTATCGTCGTGCCCGGCTATCAGAATAAGTCCCATCCCGAGGTTGAATGTTCGCCTCATGTCGTCCTCGGGTACGCTTCCCAGATCCTGAATCAAGCGGAAAATCGATGGCCTCTCCCAGGCGGAATAATCCACAGAAAAATCGAGTCCATCCGGTATGACACGCCGCGTGTTCCCCGGGATGCCTCCCCCCGTTACGTGAACCATTCCTCTGATGTCGCGACCGGTTTGAATCAGGTACTGTATCGTATTCAGATACGATCTGTGTACGCGAAGGAGTTCGTCGCCGATTGTACGACCGTTGAGTGCATCCGGTCTGTCTGAGACACCGAATCGACTGAAAAGTACCTTTCTTGCCAGCGAATAGCCGTTCGTATGGAGACCTGTGCTCGGAATCCCGATCAGATCGTCTCCCGCGCAAATGCTCCTGCCGTCGACGATATTATCCTTCTCAACCAGACCGATAATGGTTCCTGAAAGGTCATACTCTCCGTCGGCATACAAATCCGGCATCTCTGCTGTCTCTCCGCCTATGAGCGCACAGCCATTCTCTTTGCACGCGGTCGAGAAACCTCGTACGATTTGCTCCGCCACATCCGGTATAAGCTTTCCTGTCGAGAAATAGTCGAGGAAAAAGAGCGGTTTCGCTCCGCATACCGCTATATCGTTAACGCAATGATTGACGAGATCCTGGCCGACACTATCGTGTCGATCGGCCATGAATGCGACTTTAAGCTTGGTACCGACACCGTCTAAAGAGGAAACGAGTACCGGCTGCTTAAAACTAGCAGTGTCGAGTTGAAAAAAGGCACCGAACGCCCCTATGTCCGCCAGAACACCTCTGGTGAATGTCTGTCGGACCAGCGGTTTGATCCGGCGGACGGTCTCTTCTCCAGCGTCGATGTCGACACCGGCCTCTCGGTATGTGGTCATCAAACGAGAACCTCCCTCAAGCTACTCATCTTTATCGAACTCTCGTTTCCACGGAGGGTCCTCCCTGTTCAGGAAGGCACGAATTCCGGCGATACAGTCCTCGGAATGTCTGATCCGGGCGTTGGTGTCGACGGCGAAAGCGACACCATCCGACCAGGAGCGCTTCTCAAGTTCAAAGAGGAGGCGTTTGGTTTCCGCAACGGCGTTCCCACTGGTCTCCCTGATGATATCATCGGCTACGGCCATAACGGAATCATCGAGCCGCGCTGCGTCCACGGCGCGATTGATAAGACCGAGAGAAACGGCATCCTGTGAGGAAATCAGGTGGCCACGGAGCAGCAGGTTTCGGAGGGTCAAATCGTGTAGTCGCGATCGAAGCAAAGTGGAAATTATGGCGGGGACGAATCCTATTCTTACTTCGGTAAAGCCGAATTTTGCACGTTCATCCGCGACGGCGAAATCACAAGCCGTCACGAGACCGAATCCACCCGCCAGCGCATGTCCGTTTACTCTCGCGATAATAGGCTTGGAACAGGTACGAAGAGCCACGAACAAATCGGCCAGCGCCTGCGAGTCATCCCTGTTCTCCTCGAACGTGGCAGACTGCATCTCTTCCAGGGCTTCGAGATCCGCTCCGGCGGAGAAGACATTCCCGGCGCCCGTCAAAATGACGACGCGGACGGACTCGTCATTGGAGAGTCCCTGAATGACACCGAGAAGTTCCGAAACGAGCCGCTGATTGAGCGCATTGCTCTTTTCGGGTCGGTTCAGCGTCACAGTAACCACTCTGCCCTGATCTGACTGTTCGAGTGCAATCATCGCTCATTGCTCCAATAAAAAATTGCAGCCTCTAAGTTCAGCCCTGCTCAGGCGGCCGATTACTTCGAAGCCTCCGCCTCTCCTTACTGCATTATCCTCTGTGAGAATAGCTGAAACCGAATACATATTCGCGAGATCCAAGACGGCGAGCACTCCCGGTTCGCCGTCCGCAAGTACGCGATCGGGATGATCTGCATCGAGTACCTCGAAACGCATCCATGGCGGCGGAAAAAAGACCTCTCCCCCTAATGTATAGCATTGACTCATCAGTTCGCACATTCCATACTCGCTCCGAATCCTGGATCTTTCCAGTCCGAATCCGCGGGAAAGATGCTCGTGCAGAGAAATTCTGTCGATCTCACGCCTGAAGGTTTTCATGCCTCCGGTTTCGATGACCGTCGCGTTCTCCGGTAGATCCGGTGGGGCACTTTGGACCAGATCCATCAGGGAGAATGCAGCTCCGATCAGCACGATCCGGCTCTCCTTTTTCTCGGATTCATCAACGGCTCGCTGAAGGTCACCGGCTCCAGAGGGATAAAAGCCGCTCTCGGTTGTACCCATTTCGGAAATCAGGTGACGAACCATATAAACGAGGGAGGATCGCTCGCCGAGCTCTTCGTAATACGGAAGGTGGGCCAGAATCGCGAAGGGTCCGGGACCAAAAGCTTTCTTGAAATGGAGCAGAAGCGATCGGTGGTAGACGTCGGCCCTTCTGACATAATGTTTGCTCCGCGACGTGTGGTTGCCCGTAGCGCTGCTTTCGAAAACGAGTTCCGCCTCCTCGGGCGGAAAGGATGCGACCGGAGCGAGCTTGAAGGCTTCTATCGGGAGGTAGCGACAGCCAGAATAGCGTTTGTAGACCGCGTTGCAGCGCCGCTGAAAATCGAGTACGCATTCAGCGTACGATTGAAAAAGATCATCATCGCCGGGCTGAAGTAGATGGAAGCCCGCCTGTACATCCTCTATCGCGATTCGTTCTTCCTGTGGATTCATCCCGCTGTCCCACTCTCCACTCAATTGACAGAGCGCCGGACTGGATACGGATTCCCGACAGAAATCAGCTTATCCAGGAGAGCCCAGTTCAGCAGACCGTCATCGGATCGGGGTTCCAGAAGATAAAAAGCTAGCCGAGCGAGCGGTTGATCCATCGATACAACCACCGTCCCCATCGCAACCGATCCCGGGGTGGAATTCCAATTTCCGAATACCGTCCGTTCGTGCACGCCCTGGAACGTGCGTGGAGCAACGGAGGTCGAGTCCACAATGAATGTTTCAACCGGCTTTCCGAGCGCCGAATCCATGACGCTGTATTGGATTCCATGTACATCCAGCGACCTGAGGACCGGCGTTGCATTCGCGTCGATATAATAGGTGGCCGGCACCCTTTCCGATTCCGTGGCTTCGAACGTGCCGTACACATACATACGCGTCGGCTCAACGGTATCGAGTCGATCGAATACAGCGGCTCCGGTGTACGGATTCTGGATGGTTCGGACCTCCCCCATCAGAATGTCGACCATTTCGTCGCTACGCTTGTGAGCAGCCCGGAGCGCAAGAGAATCTCCAATGACGGACACCGCGTCCGCCGCCTGAATGGTCTGCTCCAGAAGGGTCCGATTACGAAAGGCGAAATTCAAGATCTCCTCGACGAAGTATCTCGACGCCAGTATGCGCTCACGGAATGTGGCATAGGAGTAAGCTTCGCTCAGAATCCCGATGCGATTGCGCAAGCCGATGTAATTGTTGTTGAACCTCGGACGATGATCGAACGTGAACCAACCCGGTTCGCTATTTCTTTTGTAGGGTAGATTTCCGTAGTAGTAGTATTCCCAGCCGTACTTCTTACGAATCTCCTCGGTGACGCTCGGGAGCAGATTATCTCGAAGAAGCGCGTCGATTCCGGGTTCTGTAAGGGGATTCAGAGGTGGCGAATACGTCACGTGATAGGCGTGCCTGGTACCATTTGTCGTGTGAAGGTCGATCGACACGTGGGGATCGTATTCGTTCATCATGCGGATCAACGAGCGAGCTTCCGGGCTGCGGACTTTCATGTGATCCCTGTTCAGATCCAGATCCTGGGCGTTCAGACGACTCCCCATTCCACCGAATGGCCCATTCTGCCGGCCCCGGTTGTAAAGGCTTATACGTTCGTTTCCGTCGGCGTTATAGATCGGAGCGATGAGTACTACCAGTGAATCCACCCACTCCTGATGCCTTCCCGACGCAAGAGAGCGGATCAGCATGAGCAATGCCTCTTTCCCACACACTTCACCGGCATGAATATTAGCCTGAACGTACACGCGGAGATGTCCCGACATCTTTACAGCCTCCGGCGAAGCGTCAGCGACGTCGCCGAAGACGACGAGCGGTAAGGCTCTCCCCTCCGTCGTATATCCGAAAGTCGTCAAGTGCATCAGAGGGTGCTGCGAAGAGGCAACCTCGATGAATCCAATCAATTCATCGTAGCGCGTGGTTTCTTCGAAATCACTACTCTCCGCGCGAGTCTGCAAAAAGGACAGATCCGCGCGCTGCGCCCGAGCCTGATTCGTTACCTGTGTCAGTGTAAGTCCAAACAGCACCAGACCGGCGGAAAGGAATCTGATCTTCGGCATGGTCGTCTTCTTGATGGATGGGCTCGCTCGCGCACCCACGAATACAATAGTCCGCCCAAGAAACTCAAGCGGATCGTAAGAGCAGATGGGCCGTTATTCAGCTCTTTTTCTTGTTCTTCTTGCTTTTCTTCGGACGCGCTTTGCCAAATGACCTGTTGACTATTTTACCGCGACGCGTACGCTTGTCACCTTTTCCCACGAATACTCGAGTGCTCTTTATAACATCTGAAATACGATGAAATAATATTGATTAATCGGCTTGTCCACAAACGTATTCGGTTCCGTATCGCATTTTGTGAAATCCAGATATAAGCGATTTCGCGTGAAACGCGGTCGGCGAAGGGTGGTTACAGGTTGCATCATGTCCGGAACGAGTAGTGGATTCCGAACTCGAAGCGTTAGGAGTTGACATTATTGCATCGGTTCGAGTACGTTATTGCATCGGTTCGAGTATGTTTCTCCGAATTTTGCGCTCATTCTATGCCCTCGAATCCTTCAGAGATCACCCTCTCCCTCACACCAGAATCTCGCATTGACGTCATCGATGTGTCCAAGAGGGTCAAGAAAGAGCGCGATACTTTCTTCGATGAATTCAAAAAGAGCGTTTTCTGCTCATACCACACTACGGCCGGTTATTTCGAGCAGAGTTTCTGCAATCGTCTGAAGAATAATCCCGACGCGCTGCACGCGTACGTTGGATCATTTAAGCGGCTTTTTCCTCCTGATGCCAACTACAGGCACGATCAGATGGATCTGAGGGAAGAATTGTCCGAAGAACAGCGCCTCGTCGAGCCCAAGAACGCCGATTCACACCTTACGTATATCGGTTCGGGCCTCGAAAACTGCGTCACATACTATAACAGAAATGAAACTCCGGTTTATTTCGTCGATCTCGATGGAATCAACGGAGAGAAAATGCGCCGGCGCCGGACGACGGTCATAGGCTACAACCGCGAAGTCATCGCCGATCAGGTTCGAATGGACATCCAGATGTCCAAGCACCCGATCGATTCGGTCAATCTCTGGGATCCACGGGTGGGTATTCTGGAACAACTGCAGGAGAAAATTCACGATCTCGGAATAACGAAAGGCCGGATAGATATGACTCTGCCGATCGAGGAGCGCAATACAGGCCTTACGGTAAACGAGTACGAGACGCTGCTCATGCGTCACGACCTGGTTGAGGTACTGAACAATCCCATCCGATTTATGGCTCTCAAGGGGCGAAATATGATTCGTGACCCATGGGCTATCAAAGAAAAAGCGAAGGACTATGCGAAATACGACCTGGTACACGTCGTCAACGAGTTCATAGACGCTATGGGTCTGAGCGAGTCGCTGATCGAGCGGATCATCGACAAATTCTTTGCTGTACCCGCGGCCCGTTTCCTGCGCATGAAACGCTCGATTAGCCTTGTGGTCTCGGACGACCGGACGGAAGGCGTAGGACGGATAATCACAGGAACCTATCAGAGTCCCATACTGGTCCAGTGGCAACGGCCTCTCAAGGGTAAACGTACGGTCGACGTCACCTACACGCGATTCGACTGAGTACGGCCGACCGGGCGTCAGATCAGTGACCTTGATTGCACGCCGTCCACGTTAATACAGGCTCCGGATATCCAGCTGGCTCGTGGAGATGCTATAAAGGTTACTACGTCCGCGACCTCCTCTATCATCCCGAAACGACCCATTGGAAGGTTGTTTTCTACGAACGCCTTCATCCATTCCGGATCCTCTTTGCAGCGACGGTCCCAGCTTCCGCCTTCAAAGCGAATCGAGCCAGGGGCCACGGTATTAACGCGAATACCGTCTTGTCCCAGTTCCAACGCCATGATCTTGGCCAGAGAAATGAGCGCTGACTTGGACGTGTTGTAGATGGATAGGCCCCGCCCACCGGCTTCTCGTCCAAAAATGCTCGAAATAAAGATGATGGATCCGCCGCCGGAATCTCGTATAGCGGGTATGGCGGCGCGTGCACAGCGGGCGTGCGCCGAAAAATTCAGGTCCATGACAGCCGCCCAGTCATCGTCGGTCGTATCTGCGAACAGCCCTCTTCGGTTATTCCCCGCGTTGCCGACAAGTATATCGAGCCTGCCGAAATCCTTGAGAGCAGCAGAAACCAGGCAGTCCGCAGCCCCGTCATCAAGTAGATCGACAACCACAGGCTTGACGGAGCCGCCCGAGGCGCTGAGGGCCTTAGCGGTATCCATGAGTGCATCCTCGCCGCGGGCGCATATCACGAGGTGACACCCCTCATTCGCAAGAGACTGGGCTATTCCCCTGCCGATTCCCCTGCTCGCCCCGGTAATGATGGCGACTTTTTCCTGAAGCTTGAGATCCACCTGTCCTCCCTGTTGTCCAGTGCTTGAGTCTGTCGGTCCGGAGTATAGCGATCTTTCCTCCTGAATTCGCGTACCTATGCGGGTGAAATGTGAATTCTAACTTCTTACATAACAGAATCAAAATGATCAACCCGGCAATGCTTTTTCCCTCGATGCCGGATCACGCCTCGCTCTGGAGCTATACTTCGTCGAGACCATTGTCCGAGGCCGTAGAGACGGAACTACTAGGCGCGCTCGAAGCCTTTTACAGTACATGGACGTCCCACGAGCAAAAGG